>NZ_MTPV01000074.1:0-118307 GCF_002009585.1 Arthrobacter sp. SRS-W-1-2016
CTGCTCCGCCCCCCACGCCGGGCGCGCCCCCGCTTGATAAAAAACCACAAAATCAAACCCACGTTTATAAACCCCGCCCGGGGGCGCCCCCCCCCCCGCCCCCCCCCCGCCGTCGTTCTTTCAATCTTCGGGAAAACCGACTTGTCACGACTCCCAGAGGATCTCGTCGTCCACCACGCCGTCCTCATCGGCCGCAACCACCAGCAGTTCGTCGGTGAAGTGCGAGCCCAGAGTGAAATCCAGGACGAAATAGCGTTCCGGCTGGCCGGGGTAGATCGCCACATGGCCCAGTTTGAGGGCTTTGAGGAAAACGTCCTTGGTGAGCTGCGTCTTGTCGCGGACGCCGAACACCGCCTCCAGTTGCTCTTCTTTGAGCTGGTTGGAGTGGAAGTGCAGGAACTGCTGGGAGTTGGTGCCGTCCTGCTCCAGCTCCTCGGCGATCATGTCCCGGACCTGGTCCACCAATTCGGGGAGGTAGCCCAGGCGGTAGTCCACCTTGTGGAGTGCCTTCTCGTCGAAGTGGTCATGCGCCGTGACGTTCAGGTCCAGTTCGAGAGGATTTCCGGCGAGCTCGTGGGAAGCCACGTAACAGCGCTCCCGCCCGTGGTTGAGCTCGATCTCCCCAAAATGTTTGCTCGCTACCTTGCTCATGTCTTCAAGATAGTCCCAAACAAGCGGCGTGTTCCAGCATCCGGGAAGATTTCAGGTGCGGGGTTTGGGCGTTGACTTTTGAGTGGTTTTGGGCATCGTCGCGGCGCTGCCGGCCCGGACGGTTGCGGCGCTCCCGTGCAGCGTGTCGGCCAGCAATTCCGTGAAGAGCTGCACCTGGGCCGTTCGCTTCTCATTGAGGAGGAGGGCGAACACATTGCGGGCGAGCCGGATGTCCGGAACATCGAGAACCACGACGCCGGGCGGCCGGTGCCGCAGCGCCAGTTCCGGAACCAGGGCGGCGCCGAGCCCCGCTGCCGCCATCTCGAGGCTTGCGTGGAAGTCATCGCTGTAGGCCGCGACGCGTGGGTGCAGATTGCAGCTGGCAAACAGGCGTTCGATCACCACCGCGTCGCTGGTGCCCGGGTGGTGCATGATCCAGGGCATGTCCGAGAGTTGCGAGGCCTGCATTTCGGCGTCCTCCCGGATGCCCCACGATGCCGGGAGCACCACCCGGAAGTCGTCGTCGCCGATCCACTGCCGCTCCAGGGTGTGTGGCCACGCGAGCCCTGACTGGCCCACTTGGTACACGAGTGCGAGGTCCAGTTCGCCGCCGGTGCGCAGGCCTTGGATGGTCTGGGACGGCTCGGCCACCCACACGCGGAGTTCTATTCCCAGCTTCTTCCAGCGCGGGTTCCGGAGGATGTCCGGCAGGACGTAGGTTGCAAGGCTTGGGAAGATGCCGAGCCGCAGTTCCTGGACGGGGGAGTCGGTGCTCCTCGAGGCTGCCGCCAGCAAGGTCTCGACGTCGGTGAGCACTTTGGAGGCATGGCGCACCATGGTCAGGGCCGCTTCCGTGGGAACCACGCTGCGTGCGGAGCGGTGGAAGAGTTCGACGCCGGTGTCCCGTTCCAATGCTGCCATCTGTTGGGATACGGCCGAGGCGGTGTAGCCGAGCCGCGCGGCGGCTGCCGCGAAGGAACCGAGCCGCGTGACTTCAAGCAGTGTCCGCAGGTGGAGGAGGTTGACCATCAGTGATCCTTAGGCTCGGTGCCGGCCGAAAGACCGTGGAAACCAGCATATCGGTGTGAATTCGGTCTCCGCAGCCGCCGGGTTTGATGCCTGTCCGGCGTCGGGAAGTGTGGCGGGCGACTCACGGGACGGCGTTTGCAGGATGCCGCGACACGCCGGGATCCTGGCGACACGCTGGCGATTAAATGTGGCTAAGTAGTCCACAGGGTGTGGATGACGTCTCCGGATTTGGCGGATTTCCGGACATTTTTACCCCCTGCGCCTGTGGACTACCGGTGCGTAAAATGACATACTTGTAATACATCATCTTGGGGTTCCGCCGAGGCGCTTGCACTACATGTAGTATCGATTTACGGATTGGGCGGGAAACCAGCACAAGACATGAATGCAAGACGTGAATGCAAGACGTGAATAGATAGTTGGGCCGCCTTGGCGGCCAGCGGGCCAGTATCGGAGACGGAATCAGTTCCGGTCGGGGCCTGCCGAACGAAGAGCAAAGACTTCAACAAAGGGGACAGGGACCATGACTGTTACGGTTTACACGAAGCCGGCCTGTGTTCAGTGCAACGCGACTTACCGTGCACTCGACAAAAAGGGCATCGCCTACCAGAGCGTTGACATCTCACAGGATGCCGAGGCCCTTGAGCGCCTGAAGGCCCTTGGATACATGCAGGCCCCCGTTGTGGTGACCGAGCAGGACCACTGGTCAGGATTCCGTCCGGACAAGATCGAAGAACTGGCACTGGCTGCCGCTTCGGTGGCCTAGTCTTTCGGGACTCCGCCGCAACAACAAAGCATTCCAATGTAGTCGAGGTGACTCCCATGGCAGCGCTGGCAACAGCACCTGCTCAAACAATGGCTGAAGCTGTCAGCACGCGGAGCCACCTCATCTACTTTTCCTCCACATCTGAGAACACCAAGCGCTTCGTCCAGAAGCTCGGCGTGGACGCGGCACGCATCCCGCTCCATGCCAAGGACGCGCCGCTGCTCGCACTGGAACCCTACGTCCTCGTGTTGCCCACGTATGGTGGCACGAACGGCGAAGGATCGGTGCCCAAGCAGGTCATCAGGTTTCTGAACAACCCGCAGAACAGGGAACTGATCCGCGGCGTCATCGGAGCAGGAAACACGAACTTCGCGGAAAACTACTGCATGGCGGGAGACATCATCGCCACCAAATGCCGGGTTCCGCTTCTTTATCGATTCGAACTCATGGGGACTCCGGAAGATGTTGACCGGGTCAATCAAGGATTGGAAAAGTTTTGGACACGACTGTCGCAGATACAGAAGTAACCAAGGGCGCTATGGACACCGCCAAGGCCAAGAAGCCATTGCCGGAGGCCTACAAGGGCCTTGGCTACCATGAGCTCAATGCCATGTTGAACCTCTACGGTCCGAACGGGGAAATCCAGTTCGAAGCCGACCGCGAGGCCGCGCACCAGTACTTCCTGCAGCACGTGAACAACAACACCGTCTTCTTCCATGACCTGGAAGAGAAGCTGGACTACCTGGTCAAGAACCAGTACTACGAGCGCGAGACCCTCGATCAGTACACGATGAACTTCATCCGTGACCTGTTCAACCGCGCCTACAAGAAGAAGTTCCGATTCGAGACCTTCCTCGGCGCCTTCAAGTTCTACACCTCCTACACGCTGAAGACCTTCGACGGCAAGCGTTTCTTGGAGCGCTACGAAGACCGCGTCTGCATGGTTGCCTTGCACCTTGCCCGCGGCAACGAGGAGCTGGCCGGCCGCCTCGTCGACGAGATCATCGACGGCCGCTTCCAGCCCGCCACTCCCACGTTCCTCAACGCCGGCAAGGCCCAGCGCGGCGAGCTGGTCTCCTGCTTCCTGTTGCGCATCGAAGACAACATGGAGTCGATCGCCCGCGGCATCAACTCGGCGCTGCAGCTGTCCAAGCGCGGCGGCGGCGTGGCGCTCTCGCTGACCAACATCCGCGAGCACGGCGCCCCGATCAAGCAGATCGAGAACCAGTCCTCCGGCGTCATCCCGGTCATGAAGCTCCTTGAAGACAGCTTCTCCTACGCCAACCAGCTCGGTGCCCGCCAGGGTGCGGGTGCCGTGTACCTGCACGCGCACCACCCGGACATCTATCGCTTCCTGGACACCAAGCGTGAAAACGCCGACGAGAAGATCCGCATCAAGACGCTGTCCCTCGGCGTGGTGGTCCCGGACATCACGTTCGAGCTGGCCAAGAAGAACGAGGACATGTACCTTTTCTCCCCGTACGACGTCGAACGCGTCTACGGCGTCCCGTTCTCGGACATCTCGGTCACCGAGAAGTACTACGAGATGGTGGACGACTCCCGGATCAAGAAGACCAAGATCAGCGCCCGCGAGTTCTTCCAGACCCTCGCGGAGATCCAGTTCGAGTCCGGCTACCCGTACATCATGTTCGAGGACACCGTGAACCGGGCCAACCCGATCGCGGGCAAGATCACCATGAGCAACCTGTGCTCGGAGATCCTGCAGGTTTCCACGCCGTCCATCTACGCCGAGGACCTCAGCTACGAGACAGTCGGCAAGGACATCTCCTGCAACCTTGGCTCGATGAACATCGCCAAGACCATGGATTCCCCGGACTTCGGCCTGTCGATCGAGACGTCCATCCGTGCCCTGAGCGCAGTGTCGGACATGTCCTACATCAACTCGGTGCCGTCCATCGCGCAGGGCAACGCCCAGAGCCACGCCATCGGTCTCGGCCAGATGAACCTGCACGGCTACCTTGCCCGCGAGCACGTCCACTACGGTTCCGAAGAGGGCCTGGACTTCACCAACATCTACTTCTACACGGTGCTGTTCCACGCAATCCGTGCCTCGAACAAGCTGGCCATCGAGACCGGCCAGCCCTTCGGAGGCTTCGAGAACTCCACGTACGCCAGCGGCACGTTCTTCGACAAGTACACCGAGCAGGTGTGGGCTCCGGAGACCGAGCGGGTGAGCGAGCTCTTCGCCGGTATTCACATCCCGACGCAGGACGACTGGCGCGAGCTGAAGGCTTCCGTCATGGAGCACGGCATCTACAACCAGAACCTGCAGGCCGTACCGCCCACCGGTTCCATCAGCTACATCAACAACTCGACGTCGTCGATCCACCCGGTGGCCGCCAAGATCGAAATCCGCAAGGAAGGCAAGATCGGCCGCGTCTACTACCCGGCTCCGTACCTTGACAACGACAACCTGGAGTACTACCAGGACGCGTATGAGATCGGCTACGAGAAGATCATCGACACCTACGCCGCTGCCACGCAGCACGTGGACCAGGGCCTGTCCCTGACGCTGTTCTTCAAGGACACTGCCACCACGCGTGACATCAACAAGGCGCAGATCTACGCATGGCGCAAGGGCATCAAGACGCTCTACTACATCCGCCTCCGCCAGCTCGCGCTGGAAGGCACCGAGGTTGAGGGCTGCGTTTCCTGCATGCTGTAACTGTTTTCGGTTGTTTATTTGCGGCAGCCGCCGCGCCTCAAAACTGAAGAGTACGACGCCGGGCGAGCGCCCGGCGTCGTACGCTTACCTTAAAGAACACATACGTTAAGGGGACGAAATGACCGAGAAGGTCAAGCTGCTTAGCCACGTCGAAGCGATCAACTGGAACCGCATCCAGGATGACAAGGACGTGGAGGTCTGGAACCGCCTGGTCAACAACTTCTGGCTGCCGGAGAAGGTGCCGCTGTCCAACGACGTCCAGTCCTGGCACACCCTGACGCCGGACGAGCAGCAGCTCACCATGCGCGTCTTCACGGGCCTGACCCTGCTGGACACCATCCAGGGAACCGTGGGCGCTGTGTCCTTGATCCCGGACGCCATCACCCCGCACGAAGAGGCCGTGTACACGAACATCGCCTTCATGGAGTCGGTGCACGCGAAGTCGTATTCCTCGATTTTCTCCACCCTGTGCTCCACCAAGGAGATCGACGACGCCTTCCGCTGGTCCCTCGAGAACGAGAACCTGCAGAAGAAGGCGCAGATCGTCATGGACTACTACCAAGGCGACGATCCCCTGAAGCGCAAGGTCGCTTCGACGCTGCTGGAATCGTTCCTGTTCTACTCCGGGTTCTACCTTCCGATGTACTGGTCTTCGCGTGCCAAGCTCACGAACACGGCAGACCTCATCCGCCTGATCATCCGCGACGAAGCCGTGCACGGCTACTACATCGGGTACAAGTTCCAGAAGGGGCTTGAGAAGGTCTCCGAGGAGAAGCGCCAGGAAATCAAGGACTACACGTTTGAGCTGCTCTTCGAGCTGTACGAAAACGAAGTCCAGTACACCCACGACCTCTACGACGGCGTCGGCCTCGCGGAGGACGTGAAGAAGTTCCTGCACTACAACGCCAACAAGGCCCTCATGAACCTCGGCTACGAGGCCATGTTCCCGGCCTCCGTCACCGACGTGAACCCGGCCATCCTGTCGGCCCTGTCACCCAACGCTGACGAGAACCACGACTTCTTCTCTGGGTCGGGGTCTTCCTATGTGATCGGCAAGGCTGTCAATACCGAGGATGAGGACTGGGAGTTTTAATCCCTCCCCCTTCCTGGCGGCCGGCAACGCGGGGTCACTTATCGCCCATCCAAGGCATCGGAATGGGCGCTAAGTGACCCCGCGTTGTTTTTCACGAGGACGGGGACTGGACCACCGGAACGGTCCCCTTGCACGGCTCGGGCATTACGGCGTTCAAGTGGGCGATACGCGTAGGCATGGTGCCAATTCTCACCCGCGGCGGGGAACATTCTTGGGAGGTACGGCGCATCCGTGGCGCCCGAAAGGCAGATTCCTTGCATCGGCGGTATTGCCAACCACTCGGGGCCGACGCACAATCGGCAGGTGAGATTCGATGGAGTGCTCCCCGAAGACGCGCCAGACCCGCGTCTGGAGCAGGGCAGGCGTCTGGAATTGATGCCGATCCCCATCGTGGGACTGGTGCCCCAGCCATCGCTGGAAGATCCGGATGTGGTCGGCATACAGTACGGGCGGGACTCCCGCGGATATAACGAGATGTCGGCGAGCATCACCTATACGCTGTGGCGCAATCCCGCTGACCGATCCGACCCGATGAATCTGGCCGAGCTCGACGAGCAAACGCGAAGGTCGATCGAAGACGTTCCGCCATGGCCGCGACCGGCATGACTGATTGAAGGGGTTCAACGGATGCGATACCCGCAGCTCTGGGAGGCCGTGCGGACCACGTGGCATCGGGCCCCTTCCGAACGCTCATCCCCGGCCCAGGTGCTGACAGAACACATGAACCACATCCTCGTGAATCGCTACCGGAGTGAATGGCCCGGAGGCATCGCGTGGGACCGTAACGCCGGGGACCTCAGTAATCGTCCGGGCAGCCGCGTCGTAACCGTATGGATTGACGGCGTCGAAGTGCAGGGTGTGGAGATCGACGCGGATCCCCTCGTGTACGGGGTTGGCGCGTCACTTGAACAGGGTGGGGTTGTGACTGCTGTCCTCCCACGCGAAGAGCTCGAATACATACGCATTGAATTCGCGAAACGCGCGTAGGCTGTGGGGACATCCACAGCGAGGGGGCCAAGGATGAAGCATCCGCGCACTGTGGCCGCCGTCGCCGTGCTGTTCGGGTTGGCCCTCGCGGGGTGCCAGACGACGGCCGGGCCGCTCCCGGTCGACTCCTCCACAACAGCGGTGCCCAGCCCGTCGTCGTCGGAGCTCTTGGCGATCATCCAGACTGCTGTCGAGGACCGAAACGCCACCGTCCTCGACAATCCCCCGGCTCCGCGCCTGGCCGAAGGGGAGACGACGGCGGCGTACCGGGCCAAGCGCGCGCGGGACCTTCCGGTGGTGGCCCGGTCAAAGGCCGGGTTCAAGTCAAAGGGCTTTTGGTACACGGACTTTTCGACGAAGATCATGGTGGAATCCGTGGAGGTGAGCGGGTCGACGGCAAGCGTCCATTTCAAGGAACTCACGGAAGAACACCAGGCCTCGGCGGCGAACGGGCCAAGCAACGTCCCGTCGGGCTACTCGGTGTCGCAGACCGCTGTGTTCCTGGCATCCGTGGATGGATGGCAGCTGGACAGCATCGCCCCTTCCACGCCAGGGGGCCTTTTGCCGATGTCCATCGTCAAGGGCTGAAACCGGAGCTGCACCGGTACCGGGTCGGATTGGCGCGGGATCCGCCAGATTTACCCTCCTCGGCCAGCGAAAGTGCCAGCCGACACTGTAGGGGGTAGAGGGTCGGATGGCCCGTTCAATTCCTACTTATCCTGCATTCGGCGCACCATCTCGCTGATCCAGATGGGTGCGAACGGAGACGTGCAGTTCGGGGGAGTCGGATAATCCCTGAGCACCCCCAAGCGCTCACCGATGTCAATGGCGCGGGCGCGATGCTCGGCGTGTTCGATCCCGATCTGGGCCAAGCACTGGTTCATGGCCCATTGCAGGCGATCCGGCGCGTCTTCCATCTCCGCCTCGATGACGTCGAGCAATCCTGCGAGATCCAGGCCCTCCGGAATCTTCGCCACCCGTTCGCTCGTCAACGCCCAACCGGCACTCGCGACCACCGGATCCGGATCGGTGAACCAGGCAAGACGCAATTCTTCGCAGTGCGGGTTCTTCTTCGCCACGTAATTGACGAGCCAGTCGTGCACCTTCGGAGTCCGCGCCTGGCGCAACATGACGTCCAACTCATCACGGTGGAACCCCTTCGGACGGCAGATCAGGATGGCCAAAAGCCTGGCGGCCGTTTCATCCGTCGCCCAGAGCTGGTGCGCGAGTTCCTGCTGCGTCTTCAACCGCTTCGCGAGGGCACGAAGTTTGCCGAGGTTCACACCGTGATCGTCACCGTGTTTTTCGTTCACCGCGCGAGCCTTCGGGTCCTCGAGCGCGGCCAGCTCGGCCACTACCTCGTGCACAGTCACTTCGACCACTTCAGCCTCCTGTTGGTCACTCGTGGGGTTGAGCATACTAGGTACACGAGTTCAGGCAGCTCCCGGACAGGACGCTCCGGATGCTGTGGCCTGCGTCCCTCCTGCACGGACTTCCAGTGGATCAGGCGGTTTGGAACTCGGGACATTCCGGGTAGGGGTCGTTCAGCCGCACGGGCCAATCCGGATCCCCAGGATCGACTGGACCGTGGTCAACGTCCATGTCGTCGGGGTCGGGCCATGGATGTGCGGACGTGAAGGAGCACCAGTCCGGGAAGGGATCCCGCGGCAGTTCCGGATCCAGCAGAAATTCCGGATGTGCCGGCAGCTCATGGCCCGGTGGCGCACCGGTGTCCAGGTCCGTGTCGATGATCGTGAAGTGGTGTGGCCAGCGGGGTGGTTCCCAGTCCTGCTGTTCGCTGGAGTAGTGCCGTTTGGATGGTGAGGTCCAGCCCGGCGGGTGGTCTTTGCTGGCCGGGGAGGGAGTCCATCCGGTCCGATGTCGGAGACGGTGGTGCTTGGGGCAGGGTTGGCCGAGGTTGGTGATGCCGGTGGTGCCGCCGTCGGCCCAGCCCAAGAGATGGTCCGCGTCGTTGTCCAGGGAGTGGTTGTTGCAGCCGGGGAAAGGGCATTTGCCGTCGCGGAGCCGCAGCCACCGGCGCTGGGCCTTGGTGAGGCGGTAGCTCGTCCGCCCGATTTCCAGCGGAGCGCCGTCGCGGGGGTCGATCAAGACGCGGTGAAAAGAGTCAGCGCCGTCGGCGATCAGGCTCCTGGCCATGGACGGCGGGATCGGCCCATACCCGTCCAGCATGGCCGATTCCTCCGTGACGCCCAGCAGGGACAGGATCGGGACGGTGACCAGCACCTGCGCCCGCGGGGACGGAATGCGCCCCGTCAGGCCCGGTTCCACGCGTCCGCCGCCCGCCAGGCCGCAGTCGGGCACAACGCCCGGCAGGCCGCCGTCGGGCACACCGCCGGTGGTGTTGGTGAGGAGCCAGGTGGCCGTGATGTCAGCGCGGAGCTGGGCGAGGGGCCGGGTCTCGTCGGGGCCTTGGAGGGCGCGGGCGGCGGCGGTGGTCCGTTCCCATATCCCCGCGGCGGTGGCCGCCGGGAGGCAGGCGGAGAGCCAGGCCATTCCGTCGCGGTCCGGGAGGTATTCGACCCGCCGGTCTTCGGCGCTCTTGGCGTGGCGCGATTCGATGCTGACGGGGTGGTGGCGTTCGCGCCAGGTGCGTGCTTTGGCCCGGAACCGGGACGGGACGAGGTCCCCGGCCGGGCAGCCCCGGGCAGGGTTGGGAGCATCGGGGTCCAGGAAGTGCGCTTCCAGGGCGGCTGCCCCGGCTGGGCCAAGGCCGCTTGTTTCGTCGACGATGATCCGGGCGTGCTGCCAGGAGATCGTTCCGGACTGCAGGGCCTTCAGGGTCAGCGGCAGCGTCGTGGTCAGGGACCGGGATTCGACCAGGAGGGCCCCGGCGGTTCGTTCACTGACGGTCAGGACGCAGGCGACCTCGGCGATCAGGGCAAGTTCCTGGGCGGTGGATTCCTGTGGCGAGGACGCCGGCGGCGCCAGGTCGATGGCCGCCTGGACATAATCCGCGGCGAGCTTCGCCTTCAGCGCGGCGATCCGGGCTTCCAGCATGGCCACTTCGGCCAGGCCGTCCAGGCAACCATCCGCCAGATCTCGGAGCGGATCGGCGCCTTCGGAGGGACCAGCGTCCTGAGCGAAGGCGGCAAGCACGGCAACGGACGCGGCAACGGCCTCCACGGCCGCCCTACTCTCCGCGCTCCAGGCTGTCCTTCCATCCATGCCCCCAGCATCTCAGGAGGCACTCGACAATTAAGCGCCGTCGCTGGGAGACCCCCACACCGGTTCCCGCTGCTCGACCGGCTTGCTGCTGATGCCCTGCGAAAGCTCAGCCTCCAGCTCGCTGATGCTCGGCAGCGTTGATGCGATTTCGGGGAGCGACCCTGCGATCTCAGCTTCCCATTCTGCGATACCAACGGGCTTGTTGAACCCGCGCAGCGCATATTCGGCCACTACGTTGTTTTTGGTCTTGCATAGCAGGAGCCCAATGGTTGGCTGATCGTCGGCGTGCGCGAGCAGATCGTCGACGGCGGACATGTACATGTTGATTTGGCCTAGGTATTCGGGTTTGAAGGCGGTGGCCTTCAGTTCAATGACCACGAAGCATCGCAGTTTGAAGTTGTAGAACAGCAGATCCGTGAAGAACTCGTCGCTGCTGATGGTGAGCCTTACCTGCCGGCCCACGAACGCGAAGCCTTGGCCAAGTTCCAAGAGGAACTTCTCAACGTGCCGGATCAACTGGTTTTCAAGGTCGCGCTCGTCCCGCTTGCCACTCATGGCGACGAAATCGAAGACATAGGGGTCTTTGAACGACTGTTGGGCAAGATCAGAGTCCGACGGCGGCATGGTCGCCTTGAAGTTGGTGATCGCCTTGCCGGAGCGTTCGTGAAGCCGGGTTTCGATCTGGACTGCCAAGACGCTTCGCGACCAGCCTTCCGCCAGGGCCTGGTCGGCGTACCAGACCCTGTCAGCTTGGTCCGCCAGTTTGTCGAGCAGGATGACGTTGTGGCCCCACGGCAATGTTGCAACAGACTGTTGCAACATTGGGAAGTCCGGCCAAGCCTCTGCAAAAGACTTCATGTACCGGAGGTTTCGTGGTGAGAAGCCCTTCGCCTCAGGGAAGGCCGACCGGATGTCTGCCGAGAGCCGCGTGACCACTTTGCTGCCCCACCCTTCCGCGGACTCCCGCTCGGCCAGTTGCTTACCAATGGCCCAGTAGGAAAGGAGCATCTCCCGGTTGGCGGCTGAGACTGCCCTGGTCCTGCCGGAATGGATCTGACGTGACACCGAAGCCAGCAGCTCCGGGTACCAAGCAGGCATGACGGATTTCGCCGGCGTTGATTCAAACGAAGCTGGTGCGGACATACCGGGGAGGATCCTTTTCTCGGCAATCATTTCAAGGTGAACCTATCGGCGGGCACTGACACTATCTCCAGGACATTGGCCCAGGGCATGAGCCCGGGGGATGGACCAAGAGCTCCTCAATGTTCGATCCACACAGCCTCCACGACGTCCTCGGCATGCAGCACATGCGTCGTGGCCTGCCACAACTCGGAGCGGCCGTAGTTGGACGGCTCCAGAATGTTCTCCCAACCCCGCTCCACTTCAGTCCGCAGCTCCTCCGGCCATGCCCCAATTTCCGCGCCCCACGCTCCGGCTGTCCTAAGCCGGTCCTCGAAATCGTCGAACACAAGGTCCCTCCGGGCGAAGTAGTCGTCGTCGCCCTCGCCTGGGAGATCCGGGACATGCGGGAACCGGTTCAGGGCCGAATGCCAGTCGTGGTAGTGCGAAAGCAGTACCCGATCCCGCGGCACCCTGCAGGTCAGCAGAACCTTGCCCTTGGCTCGCCGGCACGAGTCCACCAGGTCCTGACGCGGAGTTTGGGCCCAGAACCAGACGGCCCCGCCACCCTGGGTGGTCAGCCGGGCTGCCATCTGCCGGCGCATCCAGTCATAGGCGTCCTCATGAAACGGATCGACCAATGAGTTGTCCGGAACATGGACGCCAGTCGAGAGGAGGGCCTCGAGCACTTCCTTCGGCTGAATTGTGTGGAGCAGCAGCCGCTCAGCAGAGATGTCGTAGCCGATCCGGCCGCGCGGGACGGCAGCGGCGGGCTGGGCTTTTCTGATAGGAAAGATCAACACGCAGACATCTTCAGTGCGGGCACCGACATTTCCGGCCGGCTACCTGGCGGCAGCCACCAAGTAAGAGCCGACGCACCCAACCAAGCCAGAACAGCACAGACCGGGGGGCCGGCGGCGTCTGGGGTAGAGAGCCCCGAGCCCCGGGCTCCAGGGGCCCTCCCGCCGTCGGCCCCGTCTTTTCCGGACCCGTCAGGGCCGGTAGCTGTCGAAGTGCCGAATCTGTTCCTACATATATTCAACCGTCTTTTCCTACGATCTGAAACGAGTGGCGTGTACTCGTTTTAGGTCCGGGACCTCGGCAATGCCACCCTCACCAGCTATGACCACCGTTGCCGTTTTGGAAAGGGAATCCGGTCCAAGTCGTTCGCCGCGAGCACCGGAATCCCTCCCGACCGCGCGCGGGCTTGCTCCGCGAGCAGGCCGACGTCGGCATAGCGCGACGAGAAGTGGGTGAGGATGAGCATGCCAGCGTGGGCGGTGGCAGCCAATGCGCCCGATTGGCCCGCCGTCAGGTGACGGTATTGGGCGGCGAGCTCGCCGTCGTCGTCGCTGAAAGTGGACTCCGCGACGAGAAGATCGACGCCCTCGGCGAGTTCCTCCGCACCGGCGCATGGCGCCGTGTCCATGACGAAAGCAAAGCTCTGCCCGGGCCTCAGCACGCTCACATCCTCCAAGCGCACCCCGCCCAGTTTCCCGTCCTGCTGGAGGAGGCTGATGTCCGGCCCGGCAATCCCGGCCGCCGCCAGCCGCTCCGGAAGAAGGCTGCGACCGTCGCGTTCTGCAACCCTGTAGCCGTAGGTCTCGATCCGGTGCAAGAGCGGGCGCACCTCCAGTCCCGGGGCGACGGCTCCTGCGCCGCCATGCGGATGCAGGCGAAGGTCGACGCCGGGTGAGGCCACGGCAACGAGCGCACGGATCATGTCCTCGCCGGATGCGGGGTAGTGCAAGTGGACCGGATGAGGTACCCGGTCCAGGGCCATGCGGGAAAGCACCCCTGGAAGCCCCAGGCAGTGGTCGCCGTGGACATGGGTGATGCAGATGCGGGTGATCTGGCTGGCCGAGACACCCGCCTGGATCATTTGGCGCTGGGTGCCTTCTCCAGGGTCGAAGAGCAGGCCCTCCCCGTCCCAGTGGAGCACATATCCGTTGTGGTTGCGGGTCCGGGTGGGGACCTGGGAAGCGGTGCCGAGGACCACGAATTCGCGCATGGAACCGAGTCTCTCACTGCCGGGCTGCTTTCCCCATCGTTTGCTGCCCTTGCCGGTCGCCGGCCTTGGGAGGAAGATATGCGGCAGACCCAGGAGGCCTTCCATGATCCAGCTCGGGAAATTTGAAAAGTACTTGGTCGAGGAATTCTTCGACGATTACCGCTCGGGAGACATGTCTCAGCGGGCATTCGTCCGTCGGCTCGCATTCATCACCGGGAGCATGGCTGCCGCGTCCTCGACGATGCTGCAGCTCGGATGCACTCCGGAGGAGGTCCCGCGAAGCGGTGATCCCATGCCAGGACCGGACGCGTCGTCCGTCCGGCCGGTTACGACGGCGATGGCCGGGGCCGTACCTGGAGCGAAGAGCCCTCTTTCCGTTCCCGAGGGCGCGCCCGGATTGGAGGCGGCCACGGTCCGGTTCCCCGCCGGCGGAACCGAAATCAGCGCCTACCTTGCGCGGCCCGACACGGCCGGCGCTGGGCCGGCGGTGCTGGTTTGCCACGAGAACCGCGGACTGACACCGCATATCCAGGACGTCGTGCGGCGTTTCGCGCAAGCCGGATACGTTGCCTTGGCCCCGGATCTCCTCAGCAGGGAAGGAGGCACATCGAGCCTGGATCCCGACGCCGTACCCGGAGCCCTGACCGGGGCCGGAGCTGAACGCCACGTCTCCGACTTCTCGGCGGGTTTCGACTATATCCGGTCCCTGGATGACGTTGACGGAGAGCGGATCGCGATGAACGGCTATTGTTTTGGCGGCGGCATCACCTGGCAATGCGCGACGGAAATACCGAGGCTGAAAGCCACTGCCGCCTTCTATGGACCCGCCCCCGATCTCGAAAAAGTCCCATCCATCAAACCTGCCGTCTTTGGCGTCTACGCCGAACTCGACCAGCGCATTACCGGCGCGATGCCTGCCCTTCGGGATGCCCTGGCTGCCACCGATGTGCGCCACAAGCTCACTGTCTATCCCGGCGTCGACCATGCATTCCACAACGACACCACCGAACGGTACAACGAAGCGCAAGCGACCGCTGCGTGGCGGGACATGCTGGCCTGGTTTGGCGAGTACGTCTGAACGCACGCGCTATTGCGGAAGAATGTTTCGCATGAGTGACGCCGGCGAGTTCATCGATGAGGCTTTACGCCGTGAAAGCTCCTGGATCCGCGCAGAAGACATGCAGAGCCGGCTCGGAGGAGGCCACCGTTATTACGGCTCCTCCGTGGGTGCCGTCCGCGGAACAGTCCGCGACGCCCTCCGCAAGTACCCGGGACTCGAGCACGACGAAGTCACTGCCCTGAGCTCGGAATTGTGGGAGGTTCCCGTCTTCGAACGAAGGCTCGCGGCAATCGTCCTGTTGCAGTCAAACGTCCAGCTGCTGATCAATACCGATCTGACCAGGCTTGAGGGTTTTGTCCGCGAAGGAAGGCTCCGCGAATTGGTCGATCCGCTGGCGGTCGACGTGATCGGGCCGTTGATCGCCGGGCTGGAAGGGCAGCTAAGGTCGCGCGCTGACGGCGTGCTGGACCGGTGGGCGCAGGAACCAGACGAATGGCTTCGCCGCGCCGCCCTGATGTCGCCATGGAGGGCACTCCGTGCCGGCGGAGGCGATTGGGACGCGTTCCTGCGGCACGCCGCCGTAGCGCTCGACGCCGTTCGCGATACGGGCGGTGACGCTGCGGTGGTCCGGGACGCGGTCTCCACCGTTCTGGACGGGATTGCCAAGCGCCGGCCCGATCTGCGGTTTTCCGCGGTGAGCTCCTGGGGGAATTCCGCTTAGCTCCTCGGGAAACTGGTGTTGTAGCGGTACATGAAGGCTGCCATGGCATCCCGTGCGACGGCGGTGACCGGCCGATACGTCCTGGTGCCGTTCGACTCAGTCCACCCGGTGGAGATTCCCGTGGTCGAGAGCCAGTTGATTTCCTTGTAGAACGGAGTCTGCGGTGTCACGTCAGTGAACGGTGAGGCTGCCGGGGCCGCGTAGGCCGGGCTGCCCGCGAGCCGGTACATGAAGGCCGCCATGGCATCCCGGTTCACGGGCTGCAGCGGGCGGTACGTCCTGATGCCGTTTCCTTCGTCCCAGCCGGTAGAGATGCCCTGCGTCGAGAGCCACGTGATTTCCTTGTAGAACGGGGTTTGCGTCGTCATGTCGGCGAACGGAGAAACGGCCGGGGGCGAGAAGGCCGGGCTGCCCGCGAGCCGGTACATGAAGGCCGCCATCGCGTCGCGGTTCACGGGTTCCAGCGGGTGGTACGTCCTGGTCCCGTTTGCTTCGACCCAGCCGGTCGAAATGCCTTGGGTTGCGAGCCACGTGATTTCGGTGATGTACGTGTAGTTGCTGGGGACATCCGTGAAGGGGCTCGACGCCGGTGGCGGCGGTGGTGGTGGCGGGGTGGTGGGCTGCCCCAAGGCCTGGGCGACGGTCCGTACCGATGTGGTCCCGTTGGCAGTCCGTGCGGCCAGCCAGGTGACGAACGTGTCAAAGAGTGTTGGGCTGATGGTCAGGGTGGGATCAGTGCCCACTGCGATGTGGTGGAACGTCAACTCCAGCCACCCTCCGGTGCTTTCGGCGTTAGTGACCAGGTCCTCCAGATTCTGCAGGGTCCAGGTGCTGTCGACTTCGTCCGGGGCCTTGGTGACCAGGGGGTTTGCCGGAGGAAGGGTCTCAGCGAACGGGCAGCTTGGGCAGCTCGCGGGTGAACGGATGTCGCCGAGCCCGCGGCCGCTGGCAAATCCACAGTTCTTCACATCAGATTGAACGGACGCGTTCTCGGCAGCAAAAGGATAGGCGAAGTTGTTCACCTGGAATCCCCAGCTTTCGAGCGTCGACTTGCCGTTGCAGATCTCGGCGCTGGCGGCTGCCGAGGTGAGCGTGGTGAGATCCGGGTGGGTAACCGTGTGGCCCCCGATCTCGTTACCGTCGCCCGCGATGGTGTGCAGGTCGGTCTGCGTGAGGTACCCCGGGGTGCCGATCCAGCTGGTGGTGATGAAGAAGGTTCCCACCAGACCGTGGGCTTTCAACACCTGCTCGGCGGCAAGCTGGTTGCCGTTGCCGTCGTCGAAGGTCAAACTCACGATGGTCTGGGCTGCCGCCCGGGCGGGAGCGGCGACTCCGGTGAGGGCTCCCGCCGTGAGCAGGAGGGCGCCCAGGACGGCCACGATCCGCTTGTACTTTTTGGGGTTGCCTATCCGGCGAATTCCGGCCGCTCGCGGGCCGTGCTTCCTGAAACGCTGATCCAAGCTGCGCATGGCTCCTCCACGAGACGAGGGCCCCCAGGCGGCGTATGAATGTAGGGTACGCCTTCGCTCGCGCAGGTTGAACACGAAAACAATCAAAATCCGAATTCACAGCTTGCTCCAAGGTTCCGGGGAGTGGGGCCGGGCAGGCACGGCCGCGTCGGCCGGCCGTCTCAAGCCTGTTCCCACGACGGCCCAACACTCGTACTCTGAATGCTGGGAGGTGGTTCCTGTGGAAGCAGCCCAGGGAGATCGGATCATCATTCATGGCAGGACGGTCGGGGCATCGGACCGGCATGGCGAGATCATCGAAGTCCGCGGAGCAAATGGTGCGCCGCCGTACTTCGTGCGTTTCGACGACGGCCACGAGACCATCCTTTATCCAGGTGGTGATTTCACGATCGATCGCACAGGCGGCGGTTCCTAGCCGGAGAAACGGCCGTCCGCCGCGTTGAGCTAAGGTAAGACTTAGCTGCTGAAGAGACCGGGGAACGCGCGTGGACCAGATCCTTGACCTGCCCTTTGAGGTGGCGCTTGTGGCACTCTTCGCCGTGGTGATGGTCCGGGTCAACGCGACATACTGGATCGGCCGTGGCGCAGCGGCGGGAATGGAACGCACGCGTTTCGCCCGCGCTTTGCATCGACCCAAAGCAAGCAAAGCGCAGGCCCTGATACAGCGCTTCGGCCCCTACGCCGTCGTGCTGACCTTCCTGACGATCGGACTCCAAACGGCCGTCAACTTTGCTGCGGGGGCTGCGAGAATGCCACTCAGCCGGTATCTCCCTGCGGCGATAGTGGGCTCCGGCATCTGGGCCTTCGTCTACGCGACTATTGGACTCGCGGCGATCGATGCTTGGCTCGCTGTCCTGGCGGCCTCCCCGCTGGCAGCTGTTCTCCTGGTTCTCTCCCTCGCCGGACTTGCAGCCGGCCTGGTCATGTGGCGCCGACGTCGGACGGCCGTGGCGCCAGAAGATACAGTGGTCTGAGTTCCATTACCGGACCGGCGAAAGGGCAGGCGTTGAGTATTGAGCTTCCGGACCTTGCGGAAGGCGGTTTCTACTACGAATCGCTCGGGAACGGGCGGTTCCGCTCGACCATCCACGCCCAAGGCGCGTGGAATCCGCATGAGCAGCACATGGCGCCCGCATCGGGCATCATGGCCGATGCCCTGCTCCGCCACGAGCCACGCGACGACGTCCGGATGGCCCGCCTCAGCTACGAAATCCTGGGGTTGATCCCGGGCGGCGAATTCGACATCACCACGACGACGCTCCGCCCCGGCAGGACAATTGAACTGATCCAGGCGGAACTCTCGGCGGCTGGACGCGTGGCTATCCGGGCCACCGCCTGGCGCATGGCCACCAGCGACACGAGTGCGGTGGCCGCGATAGAGGACGTCGCCATGCCGGCCCCGGACGAATGCAAGCCGTGGGACGGGGCGAGCGTGTGGCCGGGTGGCTACATCCGGTCCCTGGAGATGCGGATAGCGGAAGGGCACCGGGCCGGTTCGGGCAAAGTCTGGATCCGCACAGAGCATCCGCTCACCGATGCTGCGGACAGCCGCGATCTCGCGAGGCTCGTTGGACTCGTGGACACAGCCAACGGCATCGCCGCCCGCGTTCCGCCCGGTAAGAACAGCTATATCTTCCCCAACCTTGACCTGCAGATCCACATGTACCGTGAACCCGCAGGGGAATGGCTGGGACTGGACAACATGGTCTCCTTTGGCAATGACGGCATCGGCCTGACGTCCACGGTGCTTCACGACATCAGCGGCCCCTTCGGCCGTGCCGAGCAGATCCTGACGCTGAGGAAGAGCTGATGGTGGAGGACGCCGCCCGGCCATTGCGCACGCTGACGGTGGTGCGCCAGGAAGAATCACTCGGCGTCGCTGATGACCTTGACTTCGGAATCGAGCTCCTCAACCGTGCCCGCAGGGGGCTGCTGGGACCAACACTGAGGTTGTACCGGCCCCGCCCTACCGTGGCGTTCGGGCAACGCGACGCCAAGCTGCCGGGATTCCAGGCCGCGTCCGAGGCTTGCCGGGACCTGGGCTTCGAACCCTTGATCCGCAAGGCGGGTGGCCGGGCAGCGGCCTACCACCGGGGCACCTTGGTGATCGACCATGTGGAGCCGCACGCTGACGCGATTGCCGGGGCGAAAGCCCGTTTCTCCTTCTTTGGCGAGCTCCTCGCGGGTGCGCTCCGCCGCGTCGGCGTGCAGGCCGCCGTCGGGGAGATCCCCGGCGAATACTGCCCGGGTGAGTTCAGCGTCCACGGCCTGGACCCGGATTTTCCAACCCACCAGATCAAGCTGGTCGGCACCGCCCAGAGGGTGGTCTCCGGGGGATGGCTGTTCAGCTCGGTGATCGTCGTCGAGAATTCGGCGCCCATCCGCGAAGTCCTCACGGCCAGCTATGAAGCCCTTGGCCTCGAGTGGGACCCCGCCACAGCCGGCGCCGCCAACGACCTCCTGCCCCAGCTGGACGTACCCACGGTGGAAGACGCCGTCGTCGCGGCTTACTCGGAATACGCCCGGCTCGTCGACGGCGATTTCCAGGGCCTGCTTCCTGTGACGAGCACCAGCACGCCGTTGTAGGCCACTAAGGCCGGGACTACGCTTGAACAATGGACAAGAAGCCGTCCGTCGTCCATGATTCCGATGCGGATCTCACCGTCGGTCCGCCGAAGCGGTCCGCCGCGGGATTGCCCAGCCTGGTGGACTCCTTGCCCCGTGCGTTGAGCGACATGGGGCCGTCCCGTGCCTGGAAGTCCTTGCTGGCCATGAACCAGAAGGATGGCTTCGACTGCATGAGCTGCGCGTGGCCGGATCCTCCGGAGCGGAAGGTGGCCGAGTTCTGTGAGAACGGCGCGAAGGCCGTCGGGTGGGAGGCCGATCCGCTCAAAGTTCCGTCCACTTTCTGGGACGAGAACGACGTCGACTCCCTCGCCGAACGCTCAGAGTACTGGCTGGGACAGCAGGGCAGGCTCGTGGAACCCGTCTACAAACCCGCAGGGGCGAGCCACTACCGGCCCATCAGTTGGGACAATGCGTTCCGGATTATTGCCCGCGAACTAAACGCCCTGGAATCGCCCGACGAGGCAACCTTCTATACGAGCGGACGGACGAGCAACGAAGCCGCGTTCGTCTACCAGCTCTTCGTCCGGGCGTTCGGGACCAACAACCTCCCCGATTGCTCGAATATGTGCCACGAGTCCACCGGGCTGGCCCTCGGGGAGACGCTCGGCGTGGGCAAGTCTGCCGTCACGTACACGGACTTTGCCAAGGCGGATCTGATCATCATCATGGGCCAGAACCCGGGGACCTGCCATCCCCGGATGCTCACCGCATTGGAAGAGGCAAAGCTTGCCGGCGCCAGCATCGTGGCGGTGAACCCGCTGCCGGAAGCCGGACTCATCAACTTCAAGAACCCGCAACGTCCCCGCGGACTGGTAGGCAAAGGAACGGACTTGGCAGACCAGTTCCTGCAGATACGCCTCGCAGGAGACATGGCGTTGCTCCAAGCAGTGTCCAAGCGGGTGCTGGACGCGGAGAAGGCGGCGCCGGGGGCCGTCCTGGATCACGCGTTCATCGAGAAGCACTGCCAAGGACTCGAAGAGTTCCGAACCCATATCGACAATCTGGACGAGCAGGAGGTCCTCGCCGCGACGGGCCTGAGGACGGAGGAAATCGACGAGCTTGCCTCCCGCTACTTGCGTGCCGAGAAAGTCATCATCACGTGGGCCATGGGCCTGACCCAGCACAAGAAGGCCGTGATGACCATCAAGGAGATCGTCAACCTGCTCCTTCTCCGCGGGAACATCGGCAAGCCCGGCGCAGGTCCGTCGCCGATCCGTGGACACAGCAACGTCCAGGGGGACCGCACCATGGGCATTTGGGAGAAGATGCCGGAACCGTTCCTCAACGCCCTGCAGCAGGAATTCGGCTTTGACCCGCCCCGGCACCCTGGCCTGGATTCCGTGGACAGCATCCGCGGCATGCGGGACGGCCGGATCAAGGTGCTCGTCGCGCTCGGTGGAAACCTCGTGCATGCCATGTCCGACACCACAGCGGCCGAGTCAGCAGTCCGCAAGACCCGGTTGTCCGTCCAGATTTCCACGAAGCTCAACCGTTCCCACGCCGTGGTGGGGGAACAAGCGATGATCCTGCCGACCATGGGCCGCACGGAAATAGACCGCCAGGCCAGCGGCGAGCAGTTCGTCACCGTCGAAGACACGGTCTGCGCGGTCCACCGCTCGGCGGGAAGGCTGGAGCCGATTTCGGACAAAGTCTTGTCCGAGGTGGCGATCGTGTGCCGCATGGCCGGCACGGTACTCGGCGATAAGGTCCCGGTTGATTGGCGCGGCTTCGAGGCGGACTACGACACCGTGCGCGAACACATTTCCCATGTGGTGCCGGGCTTTGGGAACTTCAACCAGAAGGCCCGGAGCCGTGACGGTTTCGTCCTGCCCCACGGCCCGCGGGACGAGAGGAAGTTTCCCACCGCCGCCGGGAAAGCAATGTTCACGGTCAACGACCTTGAGACCATCCACATCCCCGAGGGGCGTTTGCTGCTCCAGACAGTGCGCTCCCACGATCAGTTCAACACGACCACCTACAGCATGAACGACCGTTACCGGGGCGTGAAGAGGGGCCGCATGGTGCTTTTCGCCCATCGTGACGACCTGGCTGATCTGGGCCTTGCCGATGGTGGCTATGTGGACGTGCACAGCGAAGCCGACGACGGCGTGGACAGGGTCCTGCGCCAGTTGCGACTCATCGCGTACCCGACGGCGCGCGGTTGCGTGACTGCCTACTACCCGGAAGCGAACGTCCTGGTACCGCTGGATTCGACCGCCGAAGGCAGCAACACTCCCGCGTCCAAGTCCGTCGTGGTGCGCCTGGAACCGGCTGCGCCACCCGGATGACTCCCTAAGCGGGATTAAGGCGGCAAGGCGGGGTTCAGGCGGCGAGGCGCGCTTCGACCTCGGCTGCGGACGGGTTGGTGGCCGCGGTGCCGTCCGGGAAAAGGACCGTGGGGACGGTCTGGTTGCCGCCGTTCAGCTTCTCCACGAGTTCGGCCGTGCCCTCAACCTCTTCGATGTTGATCTCGTTGTAGCCGATGCCCTTGGCGTCCAGCTGCTTCTTGAGACGGTTGCAATAACCGCACCAAGTGGTCGAGAACATAGTGATGGTGCCGGATTCGGGGGTGAAGTCCACGGATTCTCCTGTCGTTGTTGTGACGAACTACTCGCGTCAACGGTAACCCGGCAGGTGGTATTCCTTCGTGCGCATGTGTCACATGACACTCAAGGGAGCGGAAGGAATAAGCATTCTGCCGCGAAATGTGACTTTTGGCCCTGCAAGACAGCTCGGTTTGCCCTCAGGCTTCAAGAACCAGAGGTTACCCTTCCGGCAGGAGTACGCCATGGACCAGGAAGCATTCACGCGCAAGATCGTTGTTGGTGTTGACGGATCTCGCGCTTCAATTGAGGCACTCAAGAAGGCCCGAACCATAGCGGTGCCGTTGGGGGCGCAGGTCGTTGCCATGGCGTGCTGGTCGTTCCCGCAGGTCTACGGAGGATATGTGGCCATGGGCGTCGAGGATTACGAGAAGGAGGCCCAGGGAATACTTGAGGAATCGCTGTCACGGGCGTTTGGCCCGGTTGTCCCTGAAGACGTCACCTCGCGTCTCCTCTGCGGTCCACCCCGGGACTTGCTCATCGACGCCAGCAGGGATGCCGACATGGTTGTTGTTGGCCGGCGGGGCCATGGAGGATTTGCCGGGCTGTTGCTCGGCTCGGTCAGCTCTGCCTGCGTGGCCCACGCCCACTGCCCCGTCCTGGTTGTCCATGCCCCCGAGGAGGGTTGAATCCGGGATGATGCCCGGCGCACCCGATGCCGGTACCGTCGGACTGACGTCCGGCGAGGCTCGTGAACTCCTCCGGGTCCACGGCCCCAACCAGTTGCCCGACGTCGGGACCGTTCCCCGCTGGCGACGGCTGCTTGCAGAGTTCGTGCACTTTTTCGCGCTGCTCCTTTGGGTGGCCGCCGGCCTGGCCTTCGTTGCGGCGATGCCCCAGTTGGGAGTAGCGATCGTTGCGGTGGTGGTCATCAACGGCGTCTTCGCTTACGTCCAGGAAGAGCGGGCGGAACATGCTGCGGCTAAGCTCAGGGCGCTGCTGCCGGCGCAAGTGCTGGTCAGGCGCGACGGCAAACCCGTCCGGGTTCCTGCGCGGGAGCTGGTCCCGGGGGATGTTGTCCTTCTCACCGCGGGCGACCGTATTCCGGCAGATACCCGCCTGACCGTGGCGTCCGGGTGTTCGGTGGATGAGTCCATGCTGACCGGCGAAAGCGAGCCAGTCTCCAAACAGGTCGGAGCGGCGGGGACCGGTGGAACATTCCTCGTTAACGGAGATGCGGAGGGGGTCGTCGTCGCCACCGGAACCTCCACACGCCTGGCCCAGATCGCCGCGTTGACCGCCAACGTCAAGAGGCCTCCGAGCCCCTTGAACCTCGAGCTGGAACGCATCGTTCGCACCATCGCAGTCGTCGCGCTCACCGTCGGCGGGGCGTTCTTCGCAGTCTCGGCGATGGTCGGGATCTCCTGGCGTGACGCCTTCCTCTTTGCGATTGGCGTCTCGGTGGCGCTGATCCCGGAAGGGCTGCTCCCCACGGTGACGCTGTCGCTCGCCATGGGTGCGCAGCGCATGGCCCGGCGCAAGGCCCTGGTCCGCCACCTGCAGGCCGTCGAGACCCTCGGATCCACCACCTTCATCTGCACCGACAAGACCGGAACGCTGACACAAAACCGGATGAGCGCCGTCGAAGTCTGGACACCGGCGGGCATTGTCAGGATCGCGGGGGAGGGCTATCAGCCCACCGCCGAGGTCGACGGTTCGACGGCGGCCGTGGGGGCCGCCAGGCTGGCTGCCGGAGCCGCGGCACTCGCCTCCAGGGGACGCACCGTGCTCCTAAACGGAGCGTGGGGTCCGGAGGGCGATCCGATGGAGGCCGCCCTTGACGCCCTCGCCGCCAGGCTCCAGGCCACCCGATCAGGGGGCAGTCTGCCCGACATGGCGCGGATGCCGTTCACGCCCAGCCGCCGGCGAGAATCAGTTCTCGTCGGGTCGAGCTTGTCCATGAAAGGCGCCCCGGAAACGGTGCTCCCGCTGTGCGCCACAATGATGGGGCCGGATGGTAGAACCGTAATGGTCGATCTCCCTGCGGTGCACGCTGCCGTTGAGCGAATGGCCGCCGGAGGGCTGCGTTTGCTCGCTGTCGCCGGGCGGACGTTTGATGGAGGGCGGTCTACTCACCCGGTCACCCCAGGAGAGTGTGCAGATCAGATTGAGTCTGACCTGGTCCTGTTCGGGCTCATCGGGCTGCACGACCCGCCCCGCCCAGCAGTGGCCGAGGCATTGCGCAAGACCCGGCGAGCCGGGGTCAAGGTAGCGATGGTCACTGGTGACCACCCTTCTACCGCTGCCTCTATCGCCCGCGAAATAGGGCTCTCCTTGAATGACGAGCGTTTGGTTGACGGACAAAACCTACCCTCCGACGAACACAAACTGGGCGAGTTGCTGGATCATGACGGCGTTGTGGTCAGCCGTGTGACCCCGGAACAGAAACTCCTCGTTGCCCGCGCACTCCAACGGCGCGGCCACGTACTCGCGATGACGGGGGATGGGGTAAATGACGGACCGGCGCTGCGGGAAGCAGACGTCGGCGTTGCCATGGGCATCGCCGGCACCGATGTCGCCCGTGAAGCAGCCGACCTGGTTCTCCTCGACGACGATTTTGCCACGATTGTCGCCGCTATCGAGCAAGGGCGTGCCACATACGCGAACATCCGCCGATTCCTGACATACCACTTGACCGATAACGTCGCGGAACTCACCCCATTCGTGATTTGGGCCCTTTCCGGAGGGGCTTTCCCGCTGGCTCTGGGAGTCCTGCAGATCCTCGCCCTGGACATCGGCACGGATTTGTTGCCCGCCCTCGCCCTAGGCGGCGAAGAAGCTGGGGTTGGAGTGATGCGTCGACCGCCGGAACGGAGGCATCTCATGGACCGCGCTTTGATGGTCAGGGTCTTTGCGGTGCTAGGACCGGTCGAAGCGCTGGTCGAGATGGCTGTGTTCACTCTGGTGCTCGCGGCCGGCGGGTGGTTTTCGCTCGGGTCAAGCCACCCGGAAGCTGTGCTCTTGGAAGCCTCCGGTGCTGCCTTCACCGCGGTAGTCCTTGGCCAGCTCGCCAACGCGTACGCATGCCGCAGTACGAGCAAATCACCATGGCAGCTGGACTGGCTGGGCAACAGGATGCTGCAATGGGCCGTCCTCTCCGAAGTGGCCGCAATGCTTGCTTTCTTGTTCATACCCCCGGTTGCTGATGTCCTGGGCCAGGCTCCGCCATCGGCCTTTGGCGCCTTGCTGGCCATCCTCGCTGTTCCGTCCGTGCTGGCCGCCGACTACTTGCATAAGCGCGTCCGGCACGGGCGCCGGGAGGTGGTTGGCTACGTCGAGGGTCACTACGATCATGAACTTACCTGAGCACCACGAGCTGATCACGTGGCTGCTCGACGGAGATCCGGCCGTGAGGTGGCAGGTCCTGGAAGACCTCACGGATGGGTCCTGTGCCGAGGTATCGGCTGCACGGCAGCGCGTCGCCTCTGAAGGTTGGGGTGCCAGGTTGCTCTCCGAGCAGGATGACGCCGGCACGTGGGCGCAGGGACTCTACCTGCCCAAATGGACATCGACGACATACACCCTTTTGCTCCTCCAACGGCTCGGGCTCGCACCTGGAAACGCCCAAGCCCTTGCTGGCTGCAAGTGCCTCTGGGACGGCGCGAGATACACAGACGGAGGGCTTAACCTGGTCTACAAATTGCCGGAAACCTGTGTGACCGGAATGCTGGTCCTGTTGGGCTCATATTTCGGCTACCAGGACGAACGGATTGACGGAGCCGTGCGGTGGCTGCTCCGCGACCAGCTACCCGACGGCGGGTGGAACTGCCAAGCCAGAAGGAAGGGTTCCCGCCACGGCTCGTTCCACTCCACAATCACCGTTCTCGAGGCGCTTCTTGCGTATCGGCGCTCGGGCGGGGCGGTCCATGTGCAGGATGCGGCCGACAGCGCAGAGGAGTTCTTCCTCCGTCATCGCCTCTTCCGCTCCCATCGGACCGGCGCGATCGCAAGTGAGGCATTCCTTCGCTTTCCGTTTCCTCCCCAATGGCATTTCGACCTTCTCCGCGGAGTCGAATACTTCAGGGCCTGCGGTCGCGCCCCGGACCGGCGCCTCGCTGACGCGGTAGAGCTGCTCCGCCTGGCACAGCAGCCGGATGGCACATGGAAGCGTTATCGCCCGTATCCCGGACTGTATTGGTTCCCACTCGAAGCGCCGGGCGCCAGCCGCATCACCACCTTGCGATGCCGGCGGGTGCTGCGCTGGTGGGATGCAAACCAAAGGCGGGACGCGATTTAACGCAGCGGCCTGCCTGGGGCAGTGAATCCTAGCCGGGCAACTTCAGGGCCGAAAGGCCCTTCAGCCGCGGTGAAGAAGACTGGCACTGCGGGATTTGAATACGCCCGGGTATCTCCGCAGGAGGAACGATGCGTGTGCTGGTCATTTCGCTGGCACTCTTTTTCGATTTCGCCAATGGGTTTCACGAGAATGCCAATGCCATGGCTACGCCTGGCTGTTCACGCTTCCAGCCTCGGCCGTCGTCGGGGCATTGACGGCACTGATCATCAGGCCGGGCATGGCCGGGGTTGTTATCGATGCTGTTCTGGGATGCCTGGCCGTGGCAAAGTGCCCAGGAAGGACAAATCCCGGGTGACGAGGATCCGGAAGTGATCGATGGCCCTCGTGGTTCCCAGGACCGTAAGCTGCTGATCCTACAGCGACTCTTCGACAGCGACGCCTGACTGGAACTCGCGGCCGTCGGCTTCACTGAAGGCCGTCATCACATGCCCCTTGCCAAGGCCGTTGATCGCCGAGAGGGGGAAATGGCCCGTAATGGTGTTTCCCGAGTGCTCAACACCCTTGAGATCGTAGTTCTCCTCGGCGCTGAGGTCGTGGTTAAACGAGAAGAAGGCAATCGCCTCCCCGTTCATGAACTCGATGCCCAGTCTTCGTTGAGAGGAATAGTCCGGTGTCGCCGCGACCAGGCCTACGACAAAGGCGCCGGAACCCGGGATGTTGCCCTCGATCTCGAACTTCGCCACGAGCGTGGCTTCCGTGGCGGTAATGCTGGCCTGCTTCAGAAGTGCCTCATGGATGCTCATGGCTCAATCCTGCTCTGTGCGACCTCCGCCGTCCACCCCTGATTCGGCTTTTGTCAGAGCTTGGCGGCCGACCGGATCTGATCGAGTCCACGCGCGGAATCCGCCCTGACCAGCCGGAAGGGGTGCCGATACAGGTACCGGCAGGCCCTCCCTTACGGCCAGGAAGGCTTCTAGGGTTGAGGGCGTGGATAACCGGAATGAAGGCATGAAGCGATTACTCGTCCCGTCTGCAGCGCTGCTGTGGGGGTTCCAGTTCGCGTTCCTCAACCCTGCCCTGGCACTCCTCCTGGTGGCTCTGTTCAACGCCACCCCTGCGGAGGTGGGATGGGTCCTTGCCGTCTACAACGCCAGCGGGTTCGTTGCCTCCCTTCTGGTGCCTGCCCACGCAGATCGTGCGAACGACTACCTTCGGCCCATGCTGGCCTGCGGGGTCCTGACCCTGGCGTTGTCCGCCCTCCTGGCGGTGAGCACATCGCTGCCGATCGCCGTCGTGGGCTTGATTGTCCTTGGCGGTCCGGCGGGGGTCGGCAGCTCGCTGCTCTTCGCCCACCTCAGGCACTCGGGTGCCGGAGCGTCGGACGTGATGAACACGCGCGCGATTGTCTCCTTCGCCTGGGTGGCCGGGCCGCCGCTCGCGACGCTCATCATGGGCGCCCTGGGCAACCGGGCCATCCTGCTCGCCCTCGGCGTGGTGGCTGTGCTCAATGTCGCCACGACTGCCGCCATGATTTCCCGACGGCGCGCTGCCTCCGTCGAGGATCGTCCCAAGGCCCATGCCGAAGAAGACGGGCAGCTGTTCTCGAAATCAGGCGTCGCCGCCGTCGTCTTCGCCTTTGTCGCCTTGCAGGCCACCAACAGCGCCGCCGTGTCCATCATGAGCCTGTTCGTGACGCAAGGGCTCGGCGTGGACGTCATCTGGGCGGGCGTCGCGCTCGGCGTGTCCGCCGCGCTCGAGATCCCTGCGCTCTTCCTGATCGGGCGGCTGGCACGCCGCTACTCCAGCCGGGCGCTCATCGCCTCCGGATGTGTCGCCGGGATCGCCTACTACGCGGGCATGGCTTTTGTCTCCAACCCCGCCACCCTGATTGCGCTCCAGGTCCTGAATGCCTGGTTCTTCGGGATCGTGGCAGGGGTAGGGCTGACCCTGTTCCAGCGGCTGATTCCCCGTCCCGGCCTGGCCTCCGGCCTCTACACCAACACGAGGCGCGTCGGCGCTATCGTTTCTGGCCCCATCATCGCTTTGGGATCGACGACGGCGCTCGGCTACCAAGGCGTCTTCGCGGCGTGCGCGGCACTCACCGTCCTGGCGCTGCTTGTCATCGTGTTGGCCGGGCGGCCGCGGCCGACTCCGGCAAAGGAACGGCCTGCTGCCCCTGCGCCCGCACTTGACGCTAGCGATTGATCCTGACGACGCGAAGGATGATCCCAGCTACGAACATGAGCACGCCCAGGGCCGCCGATAGCGGCGGAAGCGTGGTCACGAGGACGACGCAGGCCAGGGCCCCGAACACCTGGAGGGCCTTGGGGTATCGGCGGTCTTCGTCCGGCTGGGTGAACGCCGCAATATTGGCGACCAGGTAGTAGACGAGCACGCCGAACGAGGAGAAGCCGATCGCACCGCGCAAGTCGGCGACGGCGACGATCACGCAGATCACCACGGCGAGGGCGGCTTCGGCGCGGTGCGGGACGCGGTACCGGGGGTGGACGGCGGCGAGCCAGTGCGGCAGGTCGTGGTGCCTGGCCATAGCCAGCGTGGTGCGGCCCAGGCCCGCGATGAGGGCGAGCAAAGCGCCGAGGGACGCGACGGCGGCTCCGACGCGGACCACCGGGACCGCCCAGGCGAAGTTCCCGGCTCCGACCGCGGCAGCGAGCGGCGTCGGAGTGCCTGCAACGCCGTCCGGTCCGACGGCGGCGAGAAGCGTCACTGCGATGATCGCGTAGAGGACGACGGCGACGCCCAACGCTATCCCGATGGCACGCGGAATCGCGCGGCGGGGGTCCCGGACTTCCTCTCCCATGGTCGCGATCCTCGCATAGCCGGCAAAGGCGAAGAACAGCAAACCGGCGGATTGGAGGATCCCGTACCAGCCGTGTGCAAGGAGGCCATCCCCGGGGATGTTGGCCGGGGACGGCGCGGAACCGGTCCAACTGGCTGCCACCCCGATGGCGAGGGCCGCCAGCACTGCGAGAACCAGAATGCGTGTCAGGCCGGCGGTGCGGGTCACCCCGTGATAGTTCACGGCGGCGAGGACGACGACGGCGGCGATCGCCACGGGACGTTCCCAGCCCGGAGGGGCGGCATAGGCGGCGAACGTCATGGCCATGGCCGCCGCGCTGGCGGTCTTGCCGATGACGAATCCCCACCCGGCCAGGTAGCCGGACCACGGCCCCAGCTGTTCGCGCCCGTAAATGTATGTTCCGCCAGACGTGGGGTATGAGGCGGCGAGTTGAGCGGAGGACGTGGCGTTGCAGAATGCCACCGCTGCCGCGATGACGAGTCCGATCAGCAGTCCTGACCCTGCGGCGGCCGCTGCAGGGGTGAACGCCGCGAACACGCCGGCGCCGATCATGGAGCCCAATCCGATCACGACCGCGTCAAAGGTGCCCAGCCGGCGGGCCAGGGCCTGGGGATTGCTCATGGGCCTAGGACTTCCCCGCGACTGTCAAGACGATGAGGACGCAATTGAGTCCGACGATGAGTGCGGCGCTGGTCCACCCGGCAATCTTCAATGCGGTGGAGTCCGTATGGATGCCCATGACCTCACGCTTGCCGGTAAGCCGGATCAGCGGAATCAAGGCGAAAGGAATCCCGAAGCTCAGCAGGACCTGGCTCAGCACGAGCGCCAGGGTGGGTTCTATGCCCGCGCCGAGAATGGCCAGCGCCGGAACCAGCGTGACTACCCTGCGGACCAGCAAGGGCACCCGGATCTTGAGGAGGCCGCCCATGACCGTTGCGCCGGCGTAGCAACCGACGGACGTCGATGCCAGCCCCGAGGCAAGCAAACCGACCCCGAAAGCGACGCCGATGATTGGTCCCAGGGCCGAGGTAACGGCGGCGTGGGCTCCGGCGATGGTGTCGGTTCCGTCGACTCCCCGCAGGCTGGACGCGGCCAAAAGGAGCATGGCGATGTTCACGACGCCGGCCAGCATCAGGGCACCCGCGACGTCCACGCGGGTGGACTTGATGAGCTGCGTCCGCACGGCGGGATCCTCCGAGAAACCGTGCCGGTCGCGGGCCAGGGCCGAATGCAGGTAGATGGCATGCGGCATGACGGTGGCACCGAGCATACTCGCGGCGAGGAGGACAGTGTCCGTGCCCTCGAAGCGCGGTACCAAACCAGCGAGCACTCCACCGGTCTCGGGTGGATTGACGAAGAGCCCCGAAACGAACCCGACCGCGATGACAGCAAGGAGAATCATGATCGCGTATTCAAAGGACTTCTGGCCCCGGGAGGACTGGAGCCCCAAGAGAACCATGGATGCCAGGCCGATGATGATTCCGCCAGGGAGCAGCGGCAGTCCGAAAAGAAGGTTGAGGGCGACCGCGCCGCCGATGACTTCGGCCATGTCCGTAGCCCCGGCAACCACCTCAGCCTGGACCCAGAACAGCCTGCGGCGGCGGGTTCCCAAGCGTTTGCCCAGCAGTTCCGGAAGGCTCTGGCCGGTGGCCAAGCCGAGTTTCGCCGACTGGTACTGCACCAGGACCGCCATGCCGTTCGCCGCTACCAGGACCCACACGAGAAGGTAGCCGTAATTCGCCCCCGCAGTGAGGTTTGCCGCGACGTTTCCCGGATCCACGTAGGCGATAGCAGCGACGAAAGCCGGACCCAAGAAGAGCAGCCGGGACCGCCACCGGGCCTTGCCCGCCGGTCGCTCGGCAATCGTGGCAGCCATGGGTTCCTCAACATCGCGGATACGGACACTTGAGGATACCGTTAAGTTAGGCACGCCGAAAAGTGGTTTTTAGGTATGGCTTGATACGCGTGCACTTTTCCCAACTGACTCGCACTAGGTGTCGTTCTGAGTCCTCAAAACGACAGCTAATGCGAGTCAGTTGGGTGGGTTTAGGCATGGGTGGGTTCTTCCACGAGCGCCGTGGCGATGCTGTCCGCGTCGTCGAGCGCGGCGAGGTACCGTTCGGCATCCAAAGCCGCGGCGCAACCCGTTCCGGCGGCCGTAATGGCCTGGCGGTAGCGGTGGTCCACTGCGTCGCCGCAAGCGAAAACCCCGGAGAGGTTGGTAACGGTCGTGGGGGAGTCCACCTTGATGTAACCCTCGGCGTCGAGTTCCACCTGACCCTCGACCAGGTCCGTCCGGGGGACATGTCCAATGGCAACGAAGATGCCGGTTGCTGCATGCTCGCGCGATTCGCCGGAACGCGTGTCTGCCAGGGTCACCCCGGTGACCTTGGCGTCGCCGTGGATGGCGGTGATGGCCGAGTTCCACGCGAAGCGGATTTTCGGATTGTCCTTTGCCCGCTGGGCCATGATCCTGGAGGCCCGGAGCTCCTCCCTGCGGACGACGACGGTCACGGTCTTCGCGAACCGGGTCAGGAACATCGCTTCTTCCATCGCGGAATCGCCGCCACCCACCACGATGATTTCCTGCTCGCGGAAGAAGAAGCCATCGCAGGTGGCGCACCAGGAAACGCCGTGTCCGCTCAGCCTCTTCTCTTCGGGCAAACCGAGTTCCTTATAGGCCGATCCGGTCGCAAGGATCACGGCGGGCGCCTCGTGGGTGTCGCCCGATCCGGTGACCACGCGCTTGAGGTGCCCCATCAGCTGGACTTCAGTGGCGTCGTCGAAGACTATTTTGGCGCCGAAGCGTTCGGCTTGCTCCTGCAGGCCATCCATGAGTTCGGGACCCTGGATGCCGGCGGGGAAGCCGGGGAAGTTTTCCACTTCCGTGGTGTTCATCAACGCGCCGCCGGCGGTGACGGAGCCTGCAATGACGAGGGGGCTCAGGCCCGCCCTGGCTGCATAGATTGCCGCGGTGTAACCGGCAGGGCCGGATCCGATGATGATCAACTGTTCTTTGCTCATGGGACAAGTGCAACAAGGTCGGGGGATTCAATCAAGGGCTCGCCCATCCACGGGCATAATGGGTGGATGTTCAGCGAAGCCGGAGCCGTCCTGATCCGGCCCATGCGTCCCGGGGATTGGCCCGAAGTCCGAGCGATTTTCACGGAAGGCATCGAGACCGGGCAAGCAACCTTCGAAGCGGCCGCTCCCGAATGGGAGCAATTCGACGCAAGCCGCCTTCCGGACCACCGTTTCGTCGCTGAAGCATCCGGGCTCGTACTGGGATGGACGGCCGTTTCCGCTGTGTCCTCGCGACCGGCTTATGCCGGTGTCGTCGAACATTCCGTCTACGTCGCCGGTTCTGCCCGCGGACGGGGTGTCGGAGGCCTGTTGTTGAAAGCGCTGGCTGCGTCCACCGAAGAGCGTGGCATCTGGACCATCCAGTCGAGCATTTTCCCCGAGAACCAGGCCAGCATCCGCCTTCACCAGGCGAATGGCTTCACGATCGTCGGCCGCCGTGAACGCATCGCACGCATGATCTCGGGACCTTTTGCCGGCCAATGGCGGGACACGCTCCTGCTCGAGCGGCGCTCAAGGAAGGTCTGACGTGCTTCCTGCTGGTTCCTGGCTCGCGCTACTCCGCCCGGTCCTGGTGTGCGCGGGTGACAAAGTGCTCCACCCGCCGGTCGGGAACGAGCCAGATCAGCGCCACGACAGTGTAGGCGGCGACGGCGAGCAAAGGATGCACGAAGCAGAGGCCAAGACCTGCAAGATAGATGAGGGGGGACGTTTTCCCCTTCCAGTCCCGGCCAACCGCCTGCGCGAGTGGACCCTGCCGTCCCTGCTGCCGGATCAAGGACTGCTGCAGGATGAAGTAGGCAATCGCGGCGCAGAGCAGGTTGAACCCGTAAGCCAGCACCGGGACCTCGGCGAAGCCCGTCTCATCCATCCAACGTGTGCTGAACGGGAAGAGGGATAGCCAGAACAACAGGTGCAGGTTCGCCCACAGTATTCTGCCGTTGACCCGGTCCGCCAAGTGGATCATGTGGTGGTGGTTGTTCCAGTAGATCCCCACGTAGACGAAGCTGAGCAGGTAGCTGAGGAACGTGGGAAAGACGCTGAGCAAGGCATGCCAGCTCGGTTCCGGTGGCACCCGCAGTTCAAGCACCATGATGGTGATGACAATGGCGAGGACGCCGTCACTGAATGCCTCAAGCCTGTTCTTGTTCATCGGATTGCCTTCATGGGGAAATCATCGTTGCTGCGGACTCCCGTGGCCAAGTGACACTCCCTGACAGCAGAAAGCCCCCACGAAACGCGAGCACGCGGCCAAGGGCCATGGTGCTTGCGCCCGCAGGGGCATTCGAGCCGAGGGCCGCCGGATCAGGTCCAGTTCGGCTTGAGGACCTCGGTCCGGTCTGTCGCCGGGGCCGGGGTTGGCGAGAGGGCCGAGATCTCGTCCCGGAGTTCCGCCGTCATCCCGACGTCCAGCGCGGCCAGGGAGTCTTCGAGCTGTTCGAGGTTCCGTGCTCCGGTGATCGGCGCAGTGACTGCCGGATGCGACATTGCCCACGCCACGGCCAGTGTCGCAGGCTTGATGCCGGACTCCTGGGCGAATGCGGTAAATCGATCGGCGGTTGTCAGGTCGCTCTCGACGCCGTACCGGTCTGCATAGCGGGCATTGTCGACCAGCCTGCCGCTTTCGGGACGCTTGCCGGCACCATATTTGCCGGTCAGCAGCCCCGCTCCGAGTGGGCTGTACGTGATGACGCCCATGTTCTCGGCCTGGGCCAGCGGAAGAATCTCCACTTCCGCCTGCCGTTTGACCAGGTTGTACATGGGTTCGATCAGCTCGAACCGCGCGAGACCCTCCTTCGCGGAGATGCCCTGAGCGGTCGCGATTTGCCAGGCCGCCCAGTTGCTCACGGCAGGGTGGAGGATCTTCCCCTGCCGCTGCAGATCGTCGAGCGCGCGCAACGACTCTTCGATGGGAGTGTGCTCATCGAAGGCGTGGACAAAGTAGAAATCGATCCATTCTGTGTCCAGGCGCTTCAAGCTTGCCTCGACGGCGCGCACGATGTGCCGGCGGGACAAGCCCTGGGCATTGATGTCCGCGCCGGTCGGGTAGAACACTTTGGAGGCAATGACGACTTCGTCCCGGCTGTCCGAGACGAGCTTGCCCAGGATCTCCTCCGAGCGGCCGCCGCCGTAAACATCGGCAGTATCGAAGAAGTTGATGCCCAGCTCGCGGGCCCGGTGGAACATCTCCGCTGAGGCCTGTTCGTCGGCTTCGGAACCGAACGACATTGTCCCGAAGCACAACGGCGAAACCTGCACTCCCGTTCTGCCTACGGTGGTGTACTGCACTCTTTTGCCCCCTAGCCCAGTGTCGAGCTGTCGATCACGAAGCGGTACCGCACATCGGACGCGAGGACGCGCTCGTAGGCGTCGTTGATCTTGTCGGCCGGGATGACCTCGATCTCGGCACCAAGTCCATGCTCGGCGCAGAAATCGAGCATCTCCTGGGTCTCACGGATGCCGCCGATTGCCGATCCGGCGAAGGAGCGCCGTCCTGTGATGAGCGAGAACACATTGACCGGGAGCGGCTCCGCCGGTGCACCCACGTTCACCAGCGCGCCGTCGAGCGTCAGCAACTGAAGGTAGGAGCTGATGTCGATCGGGGCGCTGACCGTGTTGATGATGAGGTCGAAGGACCGAGCAAGCTCCTCGAAGGTGGCCGGATCGCTCGTGGCGAAGTAACTGTCCGCGCCCAAGCGCAGGCCGTCTTCCATCTTCTTCAACGACTGGGACAACACGGTGACCTCGGCGCCCATGGCGTGAGCGAGCTTGACGGCCATGTGGCCCAGCCCGCCGAGTCCGACGACGCCGACCTTCTTGCCCGGGCCGGCACCCCAGTGCCGAAGCGGCGAATAGGTGGTGATGCCTGCGCACAGCAGGGGAGCGGCGGCGTCGAGCTCTATTCCTTCGGGGATACGCACCACGAAGTCCTCGGTCACGACGACGTGGGTGGAGTAGCCGCCCTGGGTGATGGTCCCGTCACGGTCGACGGCGCCGTAGGTACCGGTCATGCCTTTCAGGCAGTACTGCTCCTCGCCCTTGCGGCAGTTCTCGCATTCGCGGCAGGAGTTCACCATGCAGCCGACACCGACGCGGTCCCCGACTTTGTGGCGGGTGACCGCTGGGCCGACTTCGGTGACGATTCCGGCGATTTCGTGGCCCGGAGCCAGAGGGTAGGACTGCGGTCCCCAGTCGCCGCGGACAGTGTGGATGTCTGAATGGCAGATGCCTGCGTACTTGATCTCGATCAGCACGTCGTGGGCGCCGACGTCGCGGCGCTCGATGGTGGTGGGGACGAGGGCTTCGCTCGCGGAGGGGGCGGCGTAAGCGTTGACGGTCAGCATTATTCTCCTGTTGATGGACGGAGGATTGGCACTTTCCATCAAACAGGAGAATTCCAAGCTGAGGGAGTCCCTGCTAGTAGGGGTACTGGCAGGGCCTCCCTCACACTGAATCGGATCCGTCGCGGACTAGCTGGCACCCAGGAAGATCGGGTTCGTCAACGCCGCCATGGGTCCGAGCGGGATGGCAGTTCCCATCTCCGTGCCGCTGCCGGAGGTTCCGTCGAGCTTCGGATGGCGGACCTCCACGCGAAGGTAGGCCGCGAGCTGCGGGGTGGTGACCCACGTGCTCGTTCCCTGGCCCGACGCCGGAAGGGTGATCTGCTGGGTCTGTCCCTCATCCGTGATGAAGCGCACGACGCCGTTCGGCACCCCGGCGATTTTCGCCGTCACCGTGACGCGGGCATCTGCGGCGACGTTGAGCCGCTCACCCACGGTCGCGCTCTTGCCGCCGGACGTGACCTGGAAATCCACTGAGACGTCGGCGGACTCTGCGATCCAGTTCCGTCCGTTACGGATGCCGTCCAGGAGGGCATCGCGCGACAGAGCCGCGGCGTTGACCACGTTGTGCGGGAGCCCGATGACCTGCGGAACACTGTGGGCGTCGCTGTTGCCCATGGCCGGGAGCCACCGGCCACCTGTGCGCACGGAGTGGGCCAGCATCGAGTCCCACGTGTTGACGGAGGACTCGTCGTCGATGGTCCACGGGCCCGTCCATACCTCTACGGCGTCGGCGTCGTCGTAACCGAACTTCCAGCGGCAGGCGACGTAGGGGCAATAGGGGTGTGCGGGAACAACGATTCCTCCGGAGGCGTGGATCCGCTGGGCTTCCTGCTCGAACCCCTTGTCGCGGGCCCGGTAGCGCCAGTCGATCCATTCGCCGGGCTCCAGGCCGAGCGCGAGGTAGTGGCCGTTCCGCGTGGTGACTTCCTCGCCCGTGAGGATGAGCAGGTCGTTGCCGGCGAGCGGCCCCCAGACGCCGTGCGATGCCGGCGTGTTGTGGTCCGTGGAGATCATGAAGTCGAGGCGCGCGGCGCGGGCGCCGGCTGCGACCTCTTCGGGGGTGCGCTTTCCGTCGGAGTAGACGGTGTGCAGGTGTGCATCGCCGCGGTACCAGGCCGCACCACGGCCGGCAATCTGCTGCGGCGGGTACTGGGGCTTGAACGGAGCGACGTCGGGTCCATAGTCAAGGGTGATGTTGACGGTGTAGTCGAGGCCTTGTTCGGCTACCTGGTACGGGCCGAGGACGACGTTCCAGGTGCCCTTTCCGATCGGTCCGGGCAGGTAGCCCGGCGTCGTGTCGCCGGCGCTGATGCTGAATTCGGTGCGGAAACCGCCGGACCAGCCGCGGAAACCCTTCCCTGCGAGATCGGTGCCCTTCTCATCGAAGATTCCGATGTCGCAGGCGTTCCCGAGGAGTCCGGAGGCCACCTGGGGCTTGCTGTAGGTATACGAAACGCTGATCTTGTTGACGCCGGCGGGGACGTCGATCGGCAAATAGACGAAATCTGCGGCGCCCGGTTCCAGATGCCCGGTGATCGTCTTGCTCTTGCTGGTTCCGGTGGCGGCTGCCGCGAACGAAACCGGGGCCAGGGTCAACGCCGCGCCGGTCAGGGCGGCGGCGAGGAAGCCGCGGCGGGTGGCGGAAAAGGAGACATTGTCGCCCGAATGGGCTTTGCATGGTGAAGTCACTCCCTCGATGTTGCCGAGCGTTACTGAACAGTAGGCAACGGAACCAAGAACGCAACATGAAACCGGAAGGGCCAGCAAGCCGGGTCCATCCAGTGGACATGTCCTCAACGGACCCTTGCCACGAGCCATGCCCGGGCTTACTGTTCTTGGCATGCACCAAGGGCTGGGGCGACGGCGCAAACCTTTCCCATGGACCGAACAGGACGGTGTTTTCAGATGTGCGATATTCCGGGTTTGATCAGTCGCCTTCAATCCGAAGACCTCGCGCGATTGCGTGAAGCAGGCAAAGAAAAGCCCTTGGAACCGGGGATGGTCGCCGCGATAGATGCCGCGGCCGGCGGACCGGGCGAAGGCCGCGGCTATTACGTGGTCAGCGGTTCCTTGTATCCGGTGGACGCCAGGGACTACCACCTCAGGGAAGATGTAGCGGAGGCCGTGCTTGCAGCGGAAGGAACCTCCGTAGACGTGACGGCCTAAGGCCGGGTCAGCCATAACCCGGGGCCGCCGAGCGCCGGCCCGCCCTGGAAAACCGGGTGGGCCGGCGCTTTGGGCTGGATGTGCCTTTCGCTAGATGCGCATCTACAGCGTGCCCAATAACTCCTGCATTTCCTTGATCTCGGCTTCCTGGGCCACCACGATGTCCTTGCCGAGTTTGAGGGCGTCCGCGTTCTTGCCGTCGGCGCCTTCCTTCTGCGCCATGGCCACGGCCCCTTGGTGGTGGGCGATCATGTGGGTCAGGAACAGCCTGGCAGCTTCACGGCCCTGGGCCGCCTCGAGTTTCGTCATGTCCCCGTTGTCCACCATTCCGTTCATGGTGTGGCCGCCCGACATCTCCGCTGGCTCGTTCCAGTCCTTGAGCCAGCCCGTCATCTTCTCGATCTCCGGTCCTTGGGCTGCCTTGATCCTGCCGGCGAGCGCAGTCACCTGGGCAGGGATGCCGTTCTTGGCGAGCACAACGTCGCTCATTTGGACGGCCTGGGCATGGTGGGGGATCATCATCCGGGCAAACTCTGCGTCCGCGGCGTTGTGGTCTGCCGTCACGGCCGCAGCTGAACCGGCAGGGGATGCGGAGGCGCTCCCGTGGTTCATTCCCGGCATGCTGCTGTCGCTGGTTCCAGCCGAGCAGCCGGCAAGGGCGACCGCCGTGGCAACGGTAATGGTGGTCATGGCAAGGTTTTTTCTCATGCTTTTGGGGTCCTTCAATCATCAGCCTGCAGAGGTGCGGCTGCGCGGGACGCGCACGGCAAACCCACCGTGTGGGCGGCGCGTCAGGGAGGAGTCTTGTGCAGCGGACGGGCAAGCCCGCTGCGGGTGTGGATTCTACGTGCGACTGATGCAGAGATCGCCCGGGGAAGGACTACCCGGACGGTGCGAATAGTCGGAGACCAGGACACCTGCTCCGGTTGCCCCCGCAGTGGCATAGGGCGGGACGCCGGGCAAGGGTGCTGTCAGCGTGTTGTGGCCCGGCGCAGGGACGCAGGCGGCGTGCAGGGCCGACATCCCGGTGCAGATGCCTGGGCATGTGCACGACGGCGCGGATGGAGAATCCGCGTGGTGGACTGCGGGGTGGCTAACGACAGCGGCGGGGCCCGCGACGGCGGACTGGCTCATAGCGGGGGTGGCGTGCATGCTGTGGCCGCCCGCCATGACATGCATCCCAACGATTCCGGCGATGATCGCAAGCAGTCCTGCCAACAGGCCGATGCGGAGGAGGAATGCGGTGGCACGGCCCCGTAGGGGGTCGGTCATGGTCTTCCTCCTTCTCCAGCTTATACGCTCTGTTCCGGGGCTTTACGACGGGTTCAACGAGTATAGGCCGCGTTCAGTTTCATCCTGCTGCCAGTCTCACCCGGCCATGGTCCGTCCCGTCATGGTCCTCGGGGGCTGTGCGGCTTTCGCAGCGGCGGCTTCGCGGGCGAGGAATGCTCCGAGCTCGCCAATGGTGCTCATCAAAGGCGCGGGGAAGACGACGGTGGTGTTCTTGTCCACGCCGATCTCCACCATGGACTGCAGGTTGCGCAACTGCAGGGCCAATGGGTGGGCCATCATGGTGTCGGAGGCCGTGCCCAGTGCGGCGGCGGCCAGGGACTCGCCTTCGGCGGCGATGATCTTGGCGCGCTTCTCGCGCTCGGCCTCGGCCTGGCGGGCCATGGCGCGCTTCATGCTGTCCGGCAGCTGGATGTCCTTGAGTTCCACGAGGGTCACTTCGACGCCCCATTCCAAGGTCAGTCCATCCAGGATCTGGCGGATGTTGGCATTGATGACGTCTGTTTCCGCGAGCGTTTCGTCGAGCGTGTGCTGGCCTACTACTTTGCGCAGCGTGGTTTGTGCGATCTGGTCGATTGCGGCGTAGACGTTTTCGATCGCAAGGACGGACTTGATGGCGTCCACCACCCGGAAATAGGCGACGGCGGAAATGTCCAGGCTGACGTTGTCCCGCGTGATGATGCCCTGGGACTGGATAGGCATGGTGACGATCCGCAGGGAGACTTTCCTCAGCCGGTCGACGAACGGGATGATGACCACAAGCCCAGGGGTCCGGAGTCCCTGGACCCTCCCCAGCCTCAACAGGACACCACGCTCATACTGCGTGACAATGTGGACGGCCATCGCAAACCAGATGACCAGCAGGACAATCAAGACAATCAGCCAGGTGATGGCGTCCGCTGTCATGGCCGCACACCGCTTCGTCGCTTAGCTCTGATGCATTCATGGCGGAGATCCTTCGGTGGCAGTGGAGGGAAGAGGGAGCCCACTTTCCGCAGCGGGGCGGGCGAACCGCTCACGTTGTATCTCCAGTAAATACCTTGGATTCGCGGAGTTGTAGGGCCACACGAAAGGAATGCCCCGTGGGGACATTCCTTTCGATGCCGTGGCTTAGACCCTCTCGCGGGTCCGGTCGATAACCGGCTCCGGATCGTTCGTGAACTCACGGTGGCGGCGTGGGAAGGCCCAGAACATGAAGTCCTTCGCGTCCACCTTGGGCTCAGGGCGTTCCTCGGGTTCCTGTGAGGCATCTTTCCTGGTGTCCCGCCGGAAATCCTTGTTGTAGCCGTAGCACATCACAGACCTCCTTCTAACAACTGCCTTTTAATCGTCCTCCCGATTCGGCAAGGAGTCCACCTTTGAGGGTCCGATCCGCATCTATGCACAATGGAGGAGTGAAATCCCCACTCGTTCCGCGGAACGCCGCGCTCGCCTATCGCCATTTCGACCTGGACAGGATCGGCGCGGGACTGGTGTTCGGACAATCGCTGGGGGAACTCGCCAAAGCCCTCGATGCGGGAGGAACGGCAGGAACCGCCGTCGTGCAAGCGCCCCCGGGGACTGGCAAGACGACCCTTGTGCCGCCCTTGCTTGCCAACATCGCACTCGCCAGGAACGAGGCCGGCGCCGTCACAGGCAAAAAGCTCCCCCGGGTGGTGGTGACCCAACCACGACGGGTGGCAGCGCGATCAGCGGCACGGCGCCTCGCCGCCCTCGACGGCAGCGGGCTCGGCGATCGGGTCGGGTACTCGGTCCGCGGAGAAAGCGAAACAGGTCCGGGCACCATCATTGAGTTCGTCACCCCCGGAATCCTCCTGCGCCGACTGTTGGCGGATCCCGGCCTTGAGAACGTCGGCACCGTGATCCTGGACGAAGTCCACGAGCGCGGCCTGGAGACGGACCTTTTGCTCGGAATGCTGATAGAGGTCCGTGAGCTGCGGGACGACCTGACGCTTGTCGCGATGTCGGCAACCCTCGACGCGCCACGGTTTGCCGCGCTGATCGGAGGCGCCGGCGCCGGAGAAGGCACAGGAGGAAAGCACGACGGCGGCGGGCCGGCACCCGTCGTCGACTGTCCCTCCGCGCTGCATCCCTTGAGGGTGGACTGGGCGCCCGCGGCGGGTCCACGGTTGGACGGACGCGGCGTGGCCCGCGCCTTCCTGGACCATGTGGCGGATACCGCCGCGGCGTCGTACACGGAGACGCTCGCAGCTGATCCGGATATCGACGCCCTGGTGTTCCTTCCTGGTGCGTGGGAGGTCTCCTTCGTCGCATCCCGGCTGCGCGCCAGAATGGCTGCGAGGCTACCGGGAGTGGAGGTATTGGAGCTGAATGGACAGGCGAGCCCGGCAGAACAAGACCAGGCGGTTTCCGGTCGGGAGCCCGGCGGACCTCCGCGGATCGTCGTCTCGACTGCCCTGGCCGAGTCCTCGCTGACAGTTCCGGGAGTCCGGCTGGTCATCGATTCTGGACTGTCCCGTGAGCTGCGGCGTGACGCCAACCGCGGGATGTCGGGCCTCGTCACTGTCTCCTGCTCGCGGGCCTCCGCCGAGCAGCGCGCCGGACGCGCGGCACGCCAGGGGCCCGGACGGGTGGTCCGCTGTTACGAGCAAAAGGCGTATGGTGCCGCACCTGCCCACCCGACCCCGGAAATCGCGGCAGCCGACCTGACGGGCGCCGCTCTCGTCCTGGCCTGTTGGGGATCGCCGGGCGGCCGGGGGCTGGCACTTCCAGACGCTCCGCCCCAAGGTGCCATGGATGATGCCATCGAGGTACTGCGGGAGCTCGGTGCGATTGGCCCTGACGGACTGGCCACGGAGGCGGGAAAGACCCTGGCCAGGATCCCTGCCGATCCACGACTGGCCCGCGCCCTGCTGGATGGCGCCGCCGCGGTCGGGCACCGGGCGGCTGCCGAGGCCGTCGCCCTCGTGGCGGGGGATCAGCGGGCTCCCGGGGCTGACCTGACGCGCCTCCTGGCCACACTCCGGACGGGCAAGGACCCGGCCGCCAGGCGTTGGGCGGAGGATGTCCGCCGCATGGAGGCGATCGCACGCAAGGAAAGGTCCGGCGTCGGGCCTTCCCTGACCACACCGCCGAGCCGGCCTTCACCGCCGAGCCCGCCTTCACCGGCGAGTCCGGCAGAAGCGCTCGGCTTCGTCGTCGCGCTCGCGTTCCCGGATCGCGTGGCGCGTCGCGTCCCAGGCACCGGCCCCGAACGCTACCTGCTGACGTCCGGGACACGTGCCGGACTGCCGGCAGGCAGTACGCTCGCCGGCCACGATTGGCTCGCCGTGGCCGAAGTGTCCCGTGCGGAGGGCCGGGATGCGGCGGGCACCGGCGCCGTCATCCGATCCGCAGCCCCCTTGGCAGCGGATGCGGCGGAAGCTGCCGCCAGCCACCTGACGAGCGACACGGTGGAAGCCGATTTCACACAGGGCCGTGTCACCGCCAAGAGGGAACGGCGGCTGGGAGCGATCCTGCTTTCGTCCACGCCGGTGCGCCCGACCATCGACGACGGGCGCGTTGCCGTCGCCCGCGCCCTGGCGAAACAGGGCTTGGGGACGATTGGATGGTCGCCGGCCGCCGATGCCTTGCGCCGGCGATTGGCTTTGCTGCACAGGGAACTGGGTGATCCATGGCCGGACGTCTCCGAGCCGGCGTTGCTGGCCCGGCTGGAGAAGTGGCTCGCGCCTGAACTCGAAGCGCTCGCAGGAGGCGCTGCCACGAGGGGGATTGACCTGGGTGAGCCGTTGCGGCGGCTTGTGCCGTGGGCTGAGGCGGCCCGACTCGGCGAGCTGGCACCGGAATGGCTTGAGGTGCCGAGCGGTTCGCGGGTGCGGATCGAGTATCCGGACGCGGCCGACGACGACGGCCGGCCGGTAGTGGCCGTGAAGCTGCAGGAGTGCTTCGGTTGGGCAGAGACGCCGCGTGTGGCAGGCGGACGCGTGCCGGTGCTGTTCCATTTGCTCTCCCCGGCCAGGCGACCGCTCGCCGTGACAGATGACCTGGCTTCCTTTTGGTCGGGCCCCTACGCCCACGTCCGTGCGGAAATGCGGGGCCGCTATCCGAAGCATCCCTGGCCCGAGGACCCATGGACCGCGCCCGCCACGGCCAGGACCAAGCGGAAGATGTGATCCCGGTCTGGCGACGGTTCCAGCCCCCTGGGAGGCATTCACAGGCTTTTTCTTTAGGATGCCACGGTGATGAACATGGAATTGCGACCCGCTGACCTGGCCAACGACTGGTGGCAGGCCGTCCTGCGGGGATTCACCACCCAAGAGGTCCCGAACCTGGCGGCCCCGGTTGTCCTGGGTATCCTCGCTGCGGCCGTCGTATTGAGCATCCCGCGGGCCACCTGGCGTTGGTTCGGCCTCTACGTGACCTTCGTGCATGAACTGGGCCACGCGTTCGCCGCCCTCATGACGGGGCGGGTTGTCCACGGGCTCCGGATCGGGCTGGACCACTCCGGACAGCTCCTGAGCAGCGGGCGCGGCAAGTTCGGCGCAGCCTGGTCCGGTTTCTGGGGATATCCGAGTCCCGCGGTGGTGGGCGTGGCGCTCATCTGGTCCGTGTCTGCAGGGTGGTCCGGGGCGGCCATGTCCGTCGGTGCGCTGGTATTGCTGCTCGCGCTGATCTTTCTACGGAACTTCACTGGCATCTTCGTCGCGCTCGTGAGCGCGGCGACTGCCCAGCTGCTTGTCATGTTTGCTTCTGCTTCGACGGTCAGCCATGTGGTGCTGGGCCTCGGCATAGCGCTCGAGGTGGGGGCCGTGCGGGACTGGTTCAAGGTGGCTGCCGTACATACCGGCCGCCGGGATCGGCTCGCGTCCTCGGATGCCTACATCCTGGCCCGTTCCACGGGGGTGCCGTCCTTGTTGTGGCTGGCGGCTTTCGCGGTTGTCATTGCCGCGAGCGCGGCCATTTCCGTTCGCGTGGTGTGGGGAATGCTCTCCTAGCCTGCAGTTTCGGCACGGACTCCGTGGATTGCTCTTGCCGTGCGCCGGTCCAGGGTGTGGAATCGGTAAGCAAAGGACGCGGGGGATCCGGCTTCTACTCCAGGAGGTGCTCATGTCGGCGAAAGGCCCAGGCAGTGCGACGAAGGGGTCGAACCGGACCAACCCCGATCTTCGACGCGCGGACCCCTCCTCGGCGCCGGCCGATCGGCCGGAGAACATCCGCAACGTCGTGCTGATTGGCCGCTCGGGCGCTGGAAAGACGATGCTGCTCGAGTCACTTCTCTACGCTGCCGGCGTCGTGACCCGCATGGGTTCGATTGTCGACGGCACCACGGTGAGTGATTCGGAAGCGACGGCCATCCATCAACAACGGTCCATAGGGCTCTCCGCGGCGCCCCTCGTGTTCGACGACGTTAAAGTGAACCTTCTCGACACCCCTGGCTACGCGGATTTCATGGGAGAGTTGCGCGCGGGGCTGCGGGCCGCGGACGCGGCGTTGTTCGTGGTGTCGGCGGTGGACGGCGTCGACGTCGGAACCACCACTCTCTGGGGCGAATGCGAGCGCGTCGGCATGCCCCGGGCGGTCGTGATCAGCCGGCTTGACCATCCACGGGCGAACTACGATGCCGTCCTGGCCGAATGCCGGGCCGCCTTCGGCGATTCCGTCCTCCCCCTCTACGTGCCCGTCCGTGACGCCGATGCTGTTTCGGGAGTGCTCGGGCTGCTTTCGGGCACGGTGTCGGAGTACACCCCAGGGGAGCCGCGTCCCGCGGTACGTCCCGCGACCGCGGAGGAACTGGCCGGCGCGGAGGGTGTCCGCGGGGAACTCATCGAGGGCATCATTTCGGAGAGCGAGGACGAGAGCTTGATGGACCGGTACCTCGGAGGCGAGGAGGTCCCCATCGATACCCTCGTGGACGATTTGGAGACCGCGATCGTCCGGGGCACCTTCTTTCCGGTGCTGGCGAGCTCTTCCATGACCGGAGTCGGCACGGCCGAACTGCTGGAAGTGCTGACCCGGGCGTTCCCGTCACCGACTGAGCGAAACCTCCCGACCGTCACCGACTTGGGCGGGACGCCCGTCGCACCCCTGGCGTGCGATCCGGATGGTCCGCTCCTTGGCGAAGTGGTGCGTACCACCGTTGACCCGTTCCTGGGGCGGGTGTGCCTTGTCAGGCTCTTCTCGGGGACGCTTCGCGAGGACTCTGCCGTGCACGTCGGTGGGCACGGGCTGGCCGAACGGGGCCACCCCGACCACGACAGCGACGAGCGGATCACCCACCTTTACTCTCCGTTGGGGTCCAGCCTCCGTCCGGTACAGTTCGCCGTGGCCGGGGACATCTGCGCGCTGGCGAAGGTGGCGAGCGCCGAGACGGGAGATACGGTTTCCGCCCGCGAAGCTCCCTTGCTCGTGGAAACCTGGGACATGCCCGAGCCGCTGATGCCTGTGGCGATCGAAGCGGCGTCGCACGGCGATGAGGACGCGCTGTCCAAGAGCCTGGCCAAGGTAGCCGCGGGAGATCCGACCCTGAGGGTGGAGCGCAACTCCGAGACGCATCAGCTGGTCCTGTGGTGCATGGGCGAGGCCCACTCGGAGGCAGTCCTCGACCGGCTGCGCGAGCAGGGGGTGAAGCTGCAGACAGTGGACGTCATCACGCCGCTCCGGGAAACCTTCGCAGCCCAGGCCGCCGGCCACGGGCGCTATGTCAAGCAATCCGGCGGCCACGGGCAGTACGCGATTTGCGACATCGAAGTGGAGCCCCTCGAACGCGGGGCGGGTTTTGAATTCGTCGACAGGATTGTGGGCGGGGTCATCCCCGGCACGTATGTCGTCTCGGTCGAGAAGGGCGTCCGTGCCCAGATGGGCAAGGGAGTGCGGGCAGGTTTCCCGGTGGTCGATATCAGGGTGATCCTGGTAGGCGGCAAGACCCACAGCGTCGATTCATCGGACGCGGCATTCCAGGCGGCCGGCGCGTTGGCCTTGCGGGAGGCCGCTGCCGCGGGCAGTATTCAACTCCTTGAACCGATTTCGGCCGTGACGGTCCTTGTGGCCGACGAGCATGTGGGTGCGGTCATGAGCGATCTGTCCTCGCGCCGCGGGCGCGTCACCGGGACGACCTCCGTGGGCGGAGAGCGTACTGAGATCAGCGCCGAAGTCCCGGAACAGGAACTGCTGCGGTACGCGATCGTGCTGCGGGGACTGACGGCCGGCAGCGGCCGCTTCCGCAGGGAGTACTTGCGGCACGAGCCACTGCCGCCCGGCATAGCCGTCGCCGCGGCGAAAGCCTGAGGCTCAGCCGTTCCTGCGAAGGAACGCCGACACGGGGGCCGCTAGTGATGCCCCGATGTCCGCGGCACCCTTCTTGACTCCCGCGCGCACGAAGGAATGGTCGCCGCCGTCCCACCACTCGATGGTGGCGGCGGGTCCGATCCGGGCCACGACGTCTTCGAGCAGCCCGGGCGTCGCGAAGGTGTCCCGGGTGCCCTGCAGGAAGAGCATCGGCAGAGCGAGCCCGTACAGGTGCTCGTCGCGGAGCTTCTCCGGTTTTCCCGGCGGGTGCAGCGGGTAGCCGAGATAGACGAGTCCGGCCGCGGACATTCCTTCGGCCACCGCCATCGACGCCATGCGGCCGCCGAAGGACTTGCCGGCCGCCCACACGGGTTCGCCCTCCGACCGGGACGCCGCTTCCGCCATGACGGCCCGCCACGCCGCGATCGCAGCGGGTGGCCGGTCGGGGAACTTCCTGCCGGCTTCCCGGTAGGGGAAGTTGAAGCGCAAGGTCGCCACGCCGTCGTCGTTCAACGCGTGGGCCAGGCCGGCCAGGAACGGATGTTCCATGCCGGCTCCGGCTCCGTGTGCGAGGACAAGCGTCGCCGCGGCTTTGTCCGGCCGGGCGTAGATCCCGGAAATCGCGGTGCCGTCGACGTCGATCGTGACGCGCGACTCGGCAGTGCCCATGCTCACTCGAACCGGGAGGGATCGCCGGTGCCGCGCCTGACAACTTCGGCCGTGCCGCTTGAGAAGTCCACCACGGTTGTGGGCTCTGCGCCGGTGTCGCCGGAATCGATGACGGCTTCGACCAGATTGTCCAGGCGTTCCTTGATCTCCCAGCCTTGGGTCAGGGGCTCCTCCTCGTCGGGGAGCAGCAAGGTGCTCGACAGGAGCGGTTCACCCAGTTCGGCCAGCAGGGCCTGGACGAAATTATGGTCCGGAATCCGCACGCCTACCGTCTTCTTTTTGGGGTGCAGGAGGCGGCGGGGAACTTCCTTCGTTGCAGGCAAAATGAACGTGTAGCTCCCCGGCGTGACGGCCTTGATGCTGCGGAACACGTCGTTGTCGATCATCACGAACTGGCCGAGCTGCGCGAAATCCTTGCAGACCAAGGTGAAATGGTGTTTGTCGTCGAGCTGGCGGATCGAGCGGATCCGGTCGAGGGCTTCCCTGTTGCCGATTTGCGCGCCGAGCGCGTAGCAGGAATCGGTGGGGTAGGCGATGAGGCCGCCGGACTGGAGGATCTTCACCACCTGGGAAATCGCGCGTGGTTGGGGGTCCTGCGGGTGAACATCGAAGAATCTTGCCATGCCATGAGCTTACGGGCAGGCCGAACTTCAGGACAGGACATCCTTGCTCGTGAACTTGCCGTAAGCCAACGCGCCGGCCACCAGGATGTAGCCCGCCTGCAGCAGGGCGTTGTCGCCGAAGCTCGTCCACGAGATCGGTTGGCGCAGAAGATCGGCGAAACCCAGCCAGTAGTGGCTGAAAAGCCACGGGTGCAGCCACTCCAATTGCGGCAGGTTGTCAGCCACTTGCGACACCACGGACAACACGATGGTTGCAGCCATGGCTCCGACCGGCACGTCCGTGAAGGTGGAAATTGCCAGTCCGATAGCGGACAGCCCCAACAATGACACCGCGATGTACGCGGCAATCAGCAAGGAACGCACCACGGATTCGCCGACGCCGATCGTGTCGCCCGACAGCAGGGTGACAGGGCCCACCGGGAAGAGCGCGACGCCGGCCAGCGCGCCCGCGGCTGCAACCGTCAGGGTCGCTGCCAGGCAGAACACTGAGGCGGACGCGTACTTGATCAACAGGAGGCGGACACGTCCCGCCGGGGCGACGAGCAAGTATCTCAGGGTGCCAAGGTTTGCTTCGCCGGCAATCGTGTCGCCTGCCACCACTCCGATGGTGAGGGGGAGGAACAACGGTACGGAGACGATCATTGCCGTGACGCCGACGAAAAGCCCGTTCTGGGTGATGCGGTCAAGGAATGGCGGGCCGCGACCCGGGGCCACGGGATGCGAGCTCAGCTTGACCGCGGCGGCGATGAGGATGGGGATCGCCGCGAGCGCCAGGAGCATGGCCCATGTCCGCAGCCGCCGGAACAGCACCGAGAGCTCGGAGGCCATGAGCGACCACGAGCTTTGCGTGCCCTCCAGCACGGCAATCGTCGCTTCGGTTCCGCGTTCAGCCGGCAATGTCGAAGCCCTCTCCGGTGAGGGAGACGAAGCGCTCCTCGAGGCTCGCGTTCTCCACGCCGAAGCCCCGGACCCGGACGCCGCCGGACACCAAGGCAGCCACGATCGCCTCGGGTGCCACATCGAGCCCCGCCGGACCGGTACTGACGAGGCTCCGGCCATCGGGACCGTACGAGCCGGGCGGCGGGGCAACCAGTTCCGACTCCAGGCCTAGCCTGGAGAGGACACGGACAGCGGCCTCGATATCGGGCGTGTGGAGCCGGATGATGGCCTTGCCCGCCGCGCGCAGTTCGTGCAGGGTTCCTTGCGCGACGAGCTTGCCTACGCTCATGACGCCCACATGGGTGCACATCTGCTCCACCTCGGCGAGGAGATGGCTGGAGACGAACACGGTGGTGCCCCCGGCCGCCAAGGAGCGGACCAGGCTGCGGACCTCCCGGGTCCCTTGCGGATCCAGGCCGTTGGTGGGCTCGTCCAGGACCAGCAGTTCCCGCGGCCGCAGCAAAGCATGCGCAATCCCCAGCCGCTGTTTCATCCCGAGGGAATAGGCGCGCACCCTTTTGCCCGCCGCGTGGGACAAGCCCACCCTCTCGAGCGCGTCATCCACGCGTGCGGCGCGGGTCCGTGGGGCGGCGTGAAGATCGGCGCTGTCCAAGCGCCGCAGGTTCGCTGCCCCGGACAGGAAAGGGTAGAAGGCCGGGCCTTCCACGAGCGAGCCCACGTTGGGCAGGACAGTTGCCAGTTGCCGCGGCATCTCGCCGCCAAGGACCCGGATGCGGCCGTTCGTGGCGGACGCCAGGCCAAGAAGCAGCCGGATGGTGGTGGTCTTGCCGGAGCCGTTAGGACCGAGGAATCCAAAGACCGAACCGCGGGGCACCGCCAGGTCGACGCCGTCGACGGCGGCCCGGTGGCCGAAGCGCTTGCTGAGGCCTTGCGTCTCTATCGCCAGTTCAGCCGGCGGGGATGCCTCCGTCATTTCGCGGCGGCTGCGGCCTGCAACCGCTCAAGTGGCACCATTCCCGCGAAGACGCGGCCGTCGTCGAGCATCAAAACAGTAGCCAGGCTGGTGGTCAGCGCTCGACCGCCGGCGACAGGCTGGGTGAGCTGGGCCAACATCGGTGCCGAGCGGACATCGTTCGGCACAGTGCCGGCGGGCAAGCCCATCACTGCGTCCCAGCCGGTGCCGGTGATCGTTGGCCGGGCCGCTGTTGCCTTTGGTTGCCCGGTCTTTCCAGGGAGGGATCGCAACTGCGGGGTTGCCATCTGTTCCACGGCGGCACCGCGGGGCGGAGTGAAACTGAACAGGGCGGCGTCGGGCGCCGACAAGCTCACGTCAGTGAATGCGAGTGAGAAGGCCGCTGCCGCCTGGCCCCGTGCCCGGACATCGACGCCGAGCGGGAGGCCCGAAGCGGAGTCGACGGCGATTGTCACGGAATCGACGAGCGTGCCGGTACTGCGCGGCTTGATCACCAGTTGGTAGGCCGTGCGGCCGGCCACCGTGGTTCCGTCGCCCACGGTCACGTCCGTGGTGGGCCCGACGGTGGCGAGGAAGTGCTGCGCGACGACGTCAGGCGTGGTGACTCCGGGAGTCGGCGTCGCGTGCGGGGCCGCTGAACGCGCTGGTTCGGCGGGCATCGTCATGTGCGCCGCGCTGTTGTCTGCCGAGTTGTAGAGCCAGAGATCGTTGCCATCGCGGACGACGTCGCGCTCAGCGAGCATGTCCATCACCTGGAACCTGGCTTTGGCGGGACCGTCCATGTAGACCCGGGCTGTGTGTGAACCGCTCAAAAGCTCCATCACGGAAGCGGGCCCTTGGCTCGCCGTTGGCCCGACGGAGGGGAGCTGGGGCAGCCCCAGATCGGAACTTTGTTGAAGGGTTCCGGACAATGCATGGACGTCGGCCCGGCCGATCATGGCGATGAGTTCCGCGGCCGTTTTGTGCGGCAGGCTCGTCGCAGCTCCGGCTTGGTAGGAACCAGCCAAGGCCGCCGCAGCAAGGGCCACCGGAGCCAGCACGGCCGGCAGCCAACGCAACCAGACGCGGGTCATGACGACCTCGCGAACCATCCACCATCGGGGAAGTTCATGGTTCCAGCCTACTCCTGGTGCCCGGACTGATCACGTGTTCACGGGCTATCCCTCCAACGTCCTCCGCACGAATTCGGCGCTGGGCTTTGCATAGGCAGAGCCGAGGCGCTCGAACAGGGCGATCCCCGCCATGCCGGGCCAATCCTCGGGAAGGAATTCGGCGGGCAGTCCCGGATCCAGATACGGAATGATCCGCCAGCGGTCGATGCTTCGGACGTAGCGGGCGAAGGTCGCGGCAGTGCCCGGGCCGCCGTCGGGACCGTTGCCCGGGCCGTCGTCGTCGGCCACGGAACCGTGATGCAGGATGAAGTCGCGGTGCAGTTCCGCCACTGTGTCGAGGTCCCACCACGCGGAGGCGGCCTCGCGGAGGCTGCCTCCGACCAAGGGAGTGTCCGTCACGAACACCGTGGCCATGCCGCGCAGCTCCAGGTCCTCCAGGATCTCCTCCACTTCCTCCCGGAGTGAGTCGGGGCAGATCCACAGCCCTGCCGCTACGGTGCCGCAGCCGATCCAGTGCAGCCGCCGCCGCAACTGGTGCCGCTTTTCCCGCTCGGTTTCCGGGATGGAGAAGGACACGAGGCACCAGCGGTCGGCTGACGACATCAGGCGGGGTTTGAAGATCCGCCGGTCGCCGCGGGCGAGCATCGCTGCGGCGCCCTCGGTGACGGCGAAGCCGGGAACCCCGTGACGCAATTGCGGCAGGACGATTTCCTTCTTCTTCAACCGTGACAGCGCCGTCCGGGACGCGGCAGCGCTCAACCCGAGTGCCTCCATGAGGGCGATGAGGTGCCTCGTGGACATCCATCCACCGGCATCGCGGAGGTACAAGCCGATGACCGTGCGCAGCAGCGACGTGGTGCTCCCGGGCCGGGAGTCCATGTCGTCAAGGACAGCGCTCACAGGAGTTCGGCGAGGGCGTCCCGGATGGCGGTCACTCCCAGCTCAACCTCCGCGTAGCTCGTGCTGAGCGGCGAGAGCCCGATCCGCAGTCCGTACGGCGGACGGAAGTCCGGAATGACGCCCCGTTCCCAGAGCGTCCGGGTGACGTCACCGAACAGGGGATGGTCAACCGTGATGTGCGAGCCGCGCTCGGCGGTGTTGCGCGGGCTGACAATCTCGGCGCCGAGGGGGACCAGCATGTCCTCAGCCAAGGCAGCCGCGTACTCGGTCAGTTTGATGGACTTCTCCCGCACGGCGTCCATGCCCACCAATGCGATCAGCTCGACCATGTCCTTGAGCGGCTGCATGGCCAGGACCGGGGGAGTGCCGGTGATGAAGCTTCGGATTCCCGTTGCCGGTGTGTAGCTTTCCGTCATGCCGAAGGGGTTGTCGGCTCCCATCCAGCCCCAGATCGGCTGTTGCAGGCGGTCCTGCTGCGATGCGCTGACGTAGGCGAACGCGGGGGAGCCCGGGCCGCCATTGAGGTACTTGTACGTGCAACCCACTGCGAGGTCCACGCCCCAGGCGTCCAGTTCGAGCGGCACCGAGCCCACCGAGTGGCACACGTCCCAGAGCATGAGCGCTCCGGATTCCTTGACCCTCGCGGTGATCGCAGCGGCATCCGCCAGGAAACCGGAGCGGTAAGCCACATGGCTGAGCACGACGACGGCGGTCCGCTCGCTGAGCAGTCCCTCGAGGTCCGTGGTCCGGACGCCGCTGGCCGGGTTGGAAGCGACCCACTTGATGGTGGCGCCCTTCTCCGCGGCGATGCCTTCGATGATGAAGCGGTCCGTGGGGAAGTTGTCCCGGTCCACAACGATCTCATCGCGGCCAGGCTGGGCGTCGACCGCCGCCCGGATGAGCTTGTAGAGCATCACGGACGTGGAATCGCCCACGGTGACCTGGCCGGCGGCCGCGCCCAAGGTGACGGCGCCGATCCGGTCGCCGACCGTGGTGGGCTCGTCCATCCACTGTTCGTCCCAACCGCGGATGAGGCGGCTGCCCCAGGCGTCCTCCACGAAGGACGCGAGCTTCGCCGATGTCGCCTTGAGCGGACGGCCGAGGGAGTTCCCGTCGAGGTAGGCGGTGAGCTGGCCTTCCGCCGGGGAGTAAAAGGCCTCACGCTGCCCGGCGAGGGGATCGGCGGCGTCGAGTTCTGCCGACGTCGGCCGTTGCGTTTGCTGCGCGCTGTTCATGTCTCTCCTGAGGGAAATGTGGGGGTTTGCTGGGGTTGGAATTGCGGCTCAGTTGCCGATCTCGGTGCGGACGGCGTAGAGCTCCGGGAAGAAAGTCAGGTCCAGGGCCCGTTTGAGGAAGTCGACGCCGGAGGAGCCTCCCGTGCCCACCTTGAATCCGATGGTCCGTTGCACGGTCCGCAAGTGGCGGAAGCGCCAGGCGTGGAAGTTGTCCTCGATGTCCACGAGGTCTTCGCACGCTTCGTAGAATCCCCATGGCGTGGCTTCCGATTCGTAAATCTCCTGGAAGACCGGGACCAGGTCCTTCCGGAACGTCCACGGTTCGCTGGTGTCACGGTCCAGGATGTCGGCCGGAACGGCATAACCGGCCCGCGCCAGCACCGCGAGGAAGGCGTCGTAGAGGGTCGGCTCCTCCAACAGCGTCGTGAGCTGGCTGTGCGCCGCGGGATCGCTCTCGAAGACCCGCAGCATGGCGCGGTTCTTGTTGCCCAGCAGGAACTCGACGCCGCGGTACTGGTGGGACTGGAACCCTGAAGAGCTGCCCAGGAAGCGCCGGAATTCGGAGTACTCGCGCGGAGTGAGCGTGCCCAGGACGGACCACTGCTCGGTCATGGTCCGCTGGATCGCCTTGACGCGGGCGATGCATTTGAGGGCCTTGGCAAGGTTGTCCACATCGAGGAGCCGTCGGGCTTCAAGAAGCTCATGCAGGATCAGCTTGAGCCACAGTTCGCTGGTCTGGTGCTGGATGATGAACAGCAATTCGTCATGGTGCTCCGGGGTGCTCAACGGGTGCTGGGCAGTGAGGAGGCGGTCAAGGTCCAGATACCCGCCATAGGACATGGCCTGGCTGAAGTCGGTGCGGACCGAATCCTCGATGGGCCGGATGTTTGTGGCCTTGATGGTCTCTTCGAAGTGGCCGGTGCGGTTTTCCATGCATTGAGCGTATCACTTGCGTGACGCACGTCAAGATTATGAATTTCAGGTTCAACCTGAGCCGTTTTCCAAAGGCTGCTTTTTATTGCCTACGTGAACCGCTCGCACGGTCCATACGTTGTAAGATCGGCAGGGGGGTATGCGGGCTCCAGGAGGCTCCGATGTACCAGCAGACAGTCAGCATTCGGGATTTACCAGCAGACCGTCGGCATCCGGAGGCAGACGGATCAGAACAGTTCCCCGGTCTCGAACAGATGGCGCTTCGTACGCGTACAAAACTTCGGGCCCGGGACCTCATAGTGCAAAAGTACGGTGGCTCCTCGGTAGCCGACGCGGCAGCCATCAAACGGGTGGCCCGGCGGATCGCCGAGAACCGCGAGGCCGGGCATCCGCTGGTGGTGGTGGTTTCGGCCATGGGAGACACCACCGATGAGCTGCTTGACCTGGCCGTGTCCCTCAGCACTAGTCCTCCGGCGGGCGAACTCGACGCGTTGCTGACCACGGGTGAACGGATCTCCGTGACCCTCTTGGCGATTGCCTTGGCCGAGCTCGGCGTGCCTTCCCGGACCTTCAGCGGCAAAAAGGCCGGACTGATTACCGACGGCGTCCACGGAAAGGCGCACATCGTCAACGTTGACCCGCACCGTATCCGCGCTTGCTTGAAGCGCGAAGAGGTTGCCATCGTGGCTGGTTTCCAGGGGAAGGGCCCCAAGAAGAGGGAAGTCACCACCCTGGGCCGGGGCGGTTCGGACATCACCGCCGTCGCCTTGGCCGCAGCGTTGGGCGCCGGCATGTGCGAAATCTATACCGACGTCGACGGCGTGTACACTGCCGACCCGCGGGTGGTTCCCCGCGCGCGGAAAATCGACGTCATTTCAAACGAGGAAATGCTGGAGCTGGCTGCGTCCGGTTCCAAAGTGGTGCATACCAGATGCCTCGAGTATGCCCGCCGTTTCGGCGTCCCCATCCACGTGCGTTCGTCCTTCAGCCGTGCCATGGGAACGCTGATCCTCCCGGGCCAGGACCAGGAGTCGGACTGGGACCACAAGCCCATCTGGGAACGGGCTCCGGCCGTGGAGCAGCCAGTGGTGTCCGCGGTTCTCTGTGACGCGTCCGTGGCGAAGCTGAAGGTCATAGGCGTCGCGGATGGCGTGGGAAAGTCCGCGGAAATCTTCGGGCTTCTGGCTGATGAGCGCGCCGAGGTCGACATGGCGGTTCAAAACACCTCGTCCGTGCGCGCCGGCGGAAGCGATATTTCGTTGGCGGTTCCCAGCCGGGACGGATTCCGCGTCCGGGCGGCCTTGTCCGCTGCCCAGGGGGCCATCGGCTTCCTGGACCTCCAATACGACGGCCTGATCGGCAGGCTCTCGCTGATCGGGCTCGGCATGCGCACTGACGCCCAAGTATTTTCACGGCTCTTCAAGGCCCTTTCGGACGCGGGAGCCGAGATCGAGTTGATCTCTGCGTCGGACATCCGCATCGACGTCGTCGTCCGCGTGGCGGTGCTCGAGGACGCACAGCGCGCCGTGCAGTTGGCCTTCGGGCTGGACCCCGCGGGAAATGACCAGGCAGGAGAGGAGGCCGTCAGCGCGCCATAGCGGGCCCGCAGTACCGGCCCCCCATCTCCCCGCGCCGCAGGCAAGGCCGCGGGAAGCGCCCAGTCATCGATCCGCCACCGCGGATCCCCCGGATAAGGACCCGATCGCCATGTACGCACACCAGCAGCAGGCTACCTTGACCTCGGCACATGTCACCGGACCCCTGCCAGGACCCAGATCTGCTGAATTATTGGCGCGCCAGGAACGAACAGAATCCAACGCCCGCACCTATCCACGGCATCTTCCCATTGCGATTGCCGAAGGTTCCGGTGCCTTCGTGCGGGACGTCGATGACAATGTCTTCCTTGATTTCCTGGCCGGTGCCGGGGTTTTGACCTTGGGGCACAGCAACCCTGAACTGGTTGAGGTGGTGGCCGGACAAGTGCGGAACCTGAGTCATGGGCTTGATTTCCCGACGCCGGCCAAGGACGCCTTCGTGCGGGCACAGCTGTCCATGCTTCCGCCCGGACTCGCCGAACGGATGAAGGTCCACTTCTGCGGACCGACCGGTGCAAATGCCGTGGATGCCGCCATCAAATTGTGCAAGACGGCCACTGGGCGGGGGGACGTCATTTGCTTCCAGGGAGCATTCCACGGCAGCAGCGCGGTCGGGATGGCGTTGACCGGGCTGGTCGAGCAGAAGCGGCCGGTAGCGAACGGGATACCCGGGGTGCACTTCTTCCCCTATTCCTACTGTGCCCAGTGTCCCGTGGGCCTGAACCCGGAGACCTGCGCGACCAACTGTGTCCAGTTCCTCGAACACTCCCTCAAGGACCCGCTCGGGGGCATCCCGCTTCCCGCAGCGGTCATCATGGAAATGGTCCAAGGCGAGGGGGGAGTTGTACCGGCCACCATTGAATTCGCGCAAACCGTGCGCAGGGTGACCCGTGAGCTGGATATCCCGTTGATTATCGATGAGATCCAGACGGGCTGCGGGCGTACCGGAACCTGGTTCGCGTTCGAGCAGTTCGGGATCGAGCCCGACGTCATCGTGGCATCCAAGGCCCTGAGCGGGATAGGCCTCCCGGTTGCCCTCATCATCTACAACAAGGACCTTGACCGCTGGCTCCCCGGTGCCCACACCGGGACATTCCGTGGAAACCAGCTGGCCTTCGCCGCCGGGGCTGCCGCCGTCGAGATCATCCGGCGCGACGACGTTCTTGGCAACGTCCGCAGCCGCGGTGCGCAGATTGCCCGGCTTCTCGCGCCCTTGGCCAGCAACCCCTGGGTGCGTGAAGTGCGGGGCCGCGGGCTGATGTGGGGAATCGAGCTCGCTGATCCGGAGACGGGCCGTCCTGCCGGAGGACTGGCCCGGGCAGTGCAGCGAAATGCCCTGGAGCGGGGCCTGATACTCGAATGCGGAGGGCGCGACGACTGTGTGGTCCGGCTCCTGCCGCCGCTGAACATCACGGTAGAAATCGTCGATGCCGCTTGCGAACTGCTGCTGGCCGCCATTGCCGAACAAAGCGCCATGGCCGAACACAGGACCACGACGGATGCAGTCCGATAAGGCTCGACGAATTGGCATGACCCATTGGCGGGACCAGGAGGGGAAGATGGGAAGGCATACGGACCACGGCCGGACCCCCGGCGAAACGGCCACAAGCGCCGGACCCATGATCCAGCTCAGGGACGGCGCTGCGGTTCTCCTCGGCAGCGCACCGGACGCCACGGCGTCGGGCAAAATCACAAACGGCACCACCATCCGGTGGAGCCCCGGCGAGCGGCTCGAGGAGCTCTTCGAGGACCGGTGTGACCGCCAACGGGCCGAAGGCCGCAGCCATCATCCGGCAGTGGAAACGGCCGATGGATCACTCAGCTACGAAGAACTGGACGCCCGGGCCAACCGCCTCGCCCGCTACCTCCAGGCCCGTGGCGCAAGCCCGGGCGACAAAATCGCACTGCTGTTCGATGACGCGGTGCGGTCCTATGTCTCCATGCTTGCGGTCCTCAAGGCCCATGCCGTCTACGTGCCCCTCGACCCGGCGTTCCCCTCCGAGAGAATTGCGTACATTGCCGCCGATGCCGACGTCACCATGATCCTGACTGTCTCCCGCCTGGCGGACAGCCTCCCGCCCGCGAGCGCAGCCCTCGCGGTTCGCATGGACAAGGAGGACCGCCGCATTGCTGCGTTCGAAGCCTCCCGACTGGCCTGGGCCGGGGAGGAGTCCCCGGCCAACGGACTGGCATACATCATCTACACGTCAGGATCCACGGGGCGGCCCAAGGGAGTGGCCATAGCCCACGCCAGCATCTGCCACTTCGTGCGGACCGCCGCCGAAACCTACGGCTACGATGCCCGCGACCGGGTCTACCAGGGCATGACCACGGCGTTCGACTTCTCCGTGGAGGAGATCTGGGTGCCATGGATGGTGGGGGCCACCTTGGTTCCCCGACCGCCCGGGAACAACCTCCTCGGGCCGGACCTTGCCGAGTTCATAGAGGCCCGGAACATCACCGCCCTTTGCTGTGTGCCGACCCTGCTCGCCACGCTCGACGACGACGTGCCCGGGCTGCGGTTCCTGCTCGTCTCCGGCGAAGCCTGCCCCGAGGACCTTGTGGAGCGCTGGCACCGGCCCGGCCGGCGCTTCCTGAATGTCTACGGGCCAACCGAAGCGACAGTGACGGCGACCTGGGGCACGGCGGAGCCCGGCAAGCCCGTGACGCTGGGCAAGCCCCTGCCCGGCTATGCCGCAGTCATCCTGGATCCCGTCCAGGACCGGGCCCTGGCCCACGGCGAGTTGGGCGAAATCGGCCTGGCGGGCGTGGGGCTCGCCAGGGGCTACATCAACCGGCCCGAGTTGACCGAAAGGGCATTCATTCCCGATTTCCTCGGCCTCGAGGACAACCCGTCCCACCGCATTTACCGCACCGGCGACCTTGGCCGGTTCAACGACCACGACGAAATCGAGTACCACGGCCGCACCGACACGCAGGTGAAGGTCCGGGGCTATCGGGTTGAGCTGGGCGAAATCGAAAGCGTCCTCCTGCAGATGCCGGGGATGGCGGCGGCTGTTGTGAAAACCTGGGAGCCCGAGCAGGGAATCATGGAACTTGCCGCCTACTACACGCTGCACCACAACGCGCCCACGGTGGAAGGCGGGGACATCCGCGCCTGGCTGCGCGAGCGGCTCCCCGCCTACATGGTGCCAGCGTATTTCCAGTCCCTCCGGACCATGCCGATGATGATCAGCGGGAAAGTGGACCGCAGGAGCCTGCCCGATCCCACCGGCCCGCGCGCGGTCAGTACAGGCTTCGCCGACACCAGCCCGGTGACGCCCACGGAACGGATCCTCGCCCCGGCTTTGGCCTCGGCCCTCCACCTCACGTCTGTCTCCACCACCGCCAACTTCTTCAACGATCTCGGGGCAAACTCCCTGTTGATGGCGCATTTCTGCGCCAACGTCCGCAAGGTCGCCAACCCACCGTCAGTCTCGATGCGCGAAATTTATGCACATCCGACCATCGCCGCGCTGTCGGCCGCCTTGGACGCCGCGAGCGTCGGATCGACGGCGGGAGCCGACGTCGAGGGACGGGAAATTGCGACGGCTGAACCCTTCCTGCGCGTCGGGACCGGCCAGTACCTGCTGTGCGGGGTTTTGCAGGCGATCGCCGCCCTGGCCTACGCGTACGTGGCCTTGCTCATCCCGGTGGCCGGCGAGCAGTGGATCGGCGGGTCCCGGCAGCCCGGCGACCTGGTGGCGCGCTCCGCCGTCGTCGGCACCATATCGTTCCTGGCCTTGGCAGTCCTGCCCGTTGTTCTCAAATGGGCCCTCGTCGGCCGATGGAAGACCGAGGAGTTCCCTCTCTGGTCCTTGAAGTACGTCCGCTTCTGGTTCGTCAGGACCTTGGTCTCCACAAGCCCTGTCCGGATGTTCGTCGGAACGCCGGTTTTCCCGCTATATCTCCGCGCACTCGGGGCCAGGATCGGCCCCCGGGTAACCATCCTCTCCTCAAAGATTCCCGCCTGCCCCGACCTGCTGACAGTCGGGGCGGACACCGTGATCCGAAAGGACTCCACCTTCTACTGCTACCGTGCCCACGCCGGCCGCATCCAGACAGGGCCAGTCACCCTCGGCCGCAACGTCCTGATTTGCGAGCAGACCACGCTGGACATAGACACCGCCGTGGGGGACAACGCCCAACTGGGGCACAGCTCCTCCTTGCACCGCTTCCAGAGCGTTCCTCCGGGCTCCGCCTGGAATGGCTCACCGGCCGGGCCTGCCGGGACCGATTACCGGCTGGACGGCCAGGCCGGCAGCGGCACGCGCAGCCGGGTCACCTTTGCATTCTGGACCATCGTGAACCATGTGGTGCTCGTGTCGTCCCTCGGAATCGGAGCCATTGACATCCTGCTCGCCTCACTTCCCACCGGCGATGCAAACCCTGCCCAGCTCGGATTCTGGGGCGCACTTCTGCTGGTCTCGTTCGTCGTTCTCTTCGGCAGCATCCTGGCCGCCTTCGCCCTCGTCGCCACCCTTCCCAGGGTGCTGGCGTTGTTCCTGGTCCCCGGGAAGGACTACCCGCTCTATGGCCCGCGCTTCGGAGTCCTGCGGACCATTCAGCGGCTGACAAACCTCAAGTCGCTCCTCCAACTCACGGGGGACAGTTCCCTGATCGTGCACTACTTGAATGTCCTGGGCTACCACCAGCCGGGGCTGGTGCAGACGGGGTCCAATTTCGGCGTCGGGCTGAAGCACGACAGCCCCACGCTGGCCACGGTCGGCAGCGGGACCATGGTCTCCGACGGTCTATCCATCATCAACGCCGACTATTCAAACACCGCGTTCCGGCTCTCGCCGGCCGTCATCGGGGCCAGGAGCTTCTTCGGCAACAACATCGCCTATCCCGCCGGGTCCAGGGTGGGCGACAACTGCCTCCTGGGCACCAAGACCATGGTGCCCTTGGAGGGTCCGCTCCGCGAGGGGGTTGGCCTCCTGGGCTCTCCACCCTTTGAAATCCCGCGCACAGTGGACCGCGACAGCGCCTTCGACCGGTTCAGGACGGCAGAGGAATTACGTCGGCGGATCCCGGCAAAGAACCGTCACAACGCCGTGACGCTTCTGCTCTACCTGCTGGGCCGCTGGGTCGAGCTCTACGTGATTCTCGTGGCCGCCTGGGCATCGCAGGCCTTCCTACCCGCGGCAGGAGGCCTCGGAGCCCTGGCCGGGTTGGGCACAATGGTCATCACCACCAACATCCTGGCGGTCCTCGTGGAGCGGGCATCCCTCGGCTTCGGAAGACTTTCACCGCTCGTCTGCTCTATCTACGAAAAGCCGTTCTGGCGGCACGAGCGCTTCTGGAAGCTCAGCGCCGGGGGCATCGTGCAGATGTTCAACGGCACGCCCTTCAAACCCGTGATCTGGCGTATGTTGGGGATCCGGATGGGCAAGAAGGTCTTCGACGACGGTTGCGGGATCCCCGAAAGGACCCTCGTCACCATCGGGGACTATTGCACCCTCAACGTCCACTCCGGCGTTCAGTGCCATTCCATGGAGGACGGCGCATTTAAACTCGACGCCATCACGCTTGGTCCCGGCTGCACCCTTGGAGTGGGCGCATTCGTCCACTATGGAACCACCCTGCACGAAGGTTCCCAGCTCGAAGCAGACTCGTTCCTGATGAAGGGCGAAGACGTCCCCGCCCACCGCATCTTCGGCGGCAATCCCGCACGTGAACTCACGCGGCAAGCCGCCGCCGGACTGCCCTGACACGCAGCGCTTGCCTTACGCTGGCCTTGTTGGCACGTCGGGGAGGGGGCTGCATGACCAGCGTGTCGCTGTATCTGGACGTCGACGGCGTGGTGAACCCCTTCGGTCCCATGGGCTTCACCGATTGGGGTACTGAATGGAAAATCGCCGACGCCGGGATACTTGACGTCGTTTACGCGTCCGAACTGGTCGATGAGCTCAACGAGCTGGCCGCGCATCCCGCGGCGAGGTTTGTCTGGCTGACCACGTGGCAGCGGCTCGCCCCTGAGTTCCTGTGCCCGGCCATCGGCCTCCACGGTGAGCACTGGCCCGTCCTGACGAGCGACGATTGGGACCAGACCGCCGATTGGTGGAAGTTCGACGTTTTGCAAAAGGACGTCCAGGAATCCGGAGCCGAACGCATCGTGTGGATGGACGATCAGCTGAACCATGAAGCCGCGGCACGGTCCTGGGCGGAATTCCTCGGCCCCCGTGTGCTTTGGATCTCACCGGACCCGCGGCGGGGCCTGTCGCGGCGAGATATCGAGGCTGTTCGGCAATTCCTTGGATGATTCGATGTTTGGCCCTGCCGGCAATGGCACGTAGGATTCTTAAGGTTTCACGCCCGCCATAGTTAATTCCGCCAGTGCAGTCAGATGAACGATTGCTGAACTGTTTTTCGTTAGGCAGGCCCGGGGAAGTGGAACTGCGCATCGTCGACTCTGCAGATTGGGCACAAGGTGGGAATCACCTTCATGGTCGCGCTTGTCATAGCGCTGGCCTTATTTTTTGACTTCACCAACGGGTTCCACGACACAGCGAACGCCATGGCGACTCCGATCGCCACGGGTGCCATCAAGCCCAAGACGGCTGTTGCCTTGGCCGCGGTGCTCAACCTCGTGGGCGCGTTCCTCTCGACCGAGGTCGCAAAGACCATTTCCGGAGGCCTGATCCGCGAGGGCACTGACGGCATCCACATCACGCCGGAGATCATCTTCGCGGGGCTGATGGGGGCCGTCCTGTGGAACATGTTCACGTGGCTCAAGGGGCTGCCGTCGAGTTCTTCGCACGCGCTTTTTGGCGGCCTCATCGGTGCGGCGATCGTCGGTATCGGCTTCCACGCCGTCAACTTCGACACCGTGCTCCAGAAGGTCATCCTTCCCGCCGTCTTCTCGCCGCTGCTGGCGGGTGCCGTCGCCTATATATGCACCAAACTGGCCTACGCCCTGACGTCACGCCACGACCCCGAAACCGGCGACAAGCTGACCCAGAAGCGCGGCGGGTTCCGAACCGGCCAGATCTTCACCTCCAGCCTTGTCGCGCTGGCCCACGGCACCAATGACGCGCAAAAGACCATGGGCATCATCACCCTCGTGCTGATCGCCGCCGGAACCCAGCCTGCCGGAAGCGGACCCCAGCTCTGGGTCATCGGGGCCTGCGCGCTTGCCATCGCCATCGGAACCTACGCCGGAGGCTGGCGCATCATCCGGACCATGGGGTCCGGGCTGACCGACGTCAAGCCGGCCCAGGGCTTCTCCGCGGAAGCCAGCACCGCTTCGGCCATCCTCGCGTCCTCCCACCTCGGCTTCGCGCTGTCCACCACACAGGTGGCCTCCGGCTCGGTCATCGGCTCGGGTCTCGGACGCAAAGGCACCACGGTGCGCTGGGGAACTGTCGGGCGCATCGCCACAGGCTGGCTCTTCACCCTCCCCGCGGCCGCGATCGTGGGCGCCTTGACCGCGTTCCTCATCGGCACCGGCATCGCTGGCGTTGTGATCGCCGCCGTTGTGGGCACCGCCGTCGTCGTCTACATGTTCATCTACTCGAGGAAGTCGCACGTGGGCCACCACAACGCCGTCGAAGTCGAGGAAGCCGGCACCGCCGTCCGCTTCCGCAAGAAGAACGCCAAAAAACAAAGTCCGAGTAAAAGCACGAGTGAGGACATCCAGGCATGAAGTGGTTGGATCTGGTTCAGGTGGCCGGCGCGACCCTCGTCGCCGCCGTGGTCCTCGTGGTGCTGTATTCGCTCGGCGTCCGGCTCACTGCCGTCGCGGGCGACGCCCGGCAGAAGTCCCCGGCCATGGTCCGGTCCCTGGCGTACGCGTGTTTCGCGGCCTGTGGAATTGCCGTGCTTTTCGGGATCTATCTGATCGTTCCGTACTTCACGAAGTAGCTGGGAACCCCGCTGCCTCATGGGTAGGGTGGTGCCATGGCGGACTTCCAGTACTACGTGGCATCCTCGCTTGACGGGTTCATCGCCACGAAAGAAGACGATCTCGGCTGGCTGCTCCAGTTCGAAGAGGCCGAAGGCGTCACCGAGAGCTACGAAGACTTCATGGCGGGCATCGGCTGCATCGTCATGGGTGGCCAGACCTATCGCTGGCTCATGGAGCACGAACCGGGCAAATGGCCCTATCCGGGTGTTCCATGCTGGATCTTCACCCACCGCGAGTATGCAGCGCCGCCCGGCGCGGACGTCACCTTCGTGCGCGGCGAGGTCGCGGAATTCGCACCGGACCTGATTGCCGACGCCGGTGACAAGAACGTGTGGCTGGTTGGCGGCGGGAACCTGGTGGCGCAGTTCGCCAAGGCAGGCCTGCTGGACGAGATGATTGTCACCCTCATCCCCGTCGCCTTGGGTACGGGCAAGCGACTCTTGCCGGTCGAGAGCCCGACGGCGCCGCTCGAGTTGGTCTCGTCCCGCACCCTTGGTGCCGCAGCAGTCGAGATGCGCTACCGGTTCCCGGCCCGTGCCGGGTCAGTGGACCCTGTTCTCCCGGATCATGTTGGTGATCCGGGCCGTTGACAGTCGCCGGCCGTGTTCGTCGGTCATGACAATTTCATGGGTGGCGAGCGTACCGCCCAAGTGGATGGCCGTGCATGTGCCGGTGACCAGGCCGGCCGCTATGGAGCGATGGTGGGTTGCGCCGACCTCGATTCCCACCACGTGGCGTCCGGCTCCTGCATGCAGGGCCGCCGCGAAGGAGCCCAAGGTTTCGGCGAGAACCACATGGGCTCCGCCGTGGAGGATGCCGGCAACCTGGGTGTTTCCCTCCACCGGCATGGTGGCCACGGTCCGTTCCGGGCCGAGCTCAAGGAACCTGATGCCCATCTTCGCCACGAGCGACCCCACCCCGTAGCGGGAAAGCCAACCGTGCAACTCCGGCGGAACGCCGGCCGCATTGAGTTCGTCAGTGAACGGGCCCGGCGTGAAATTGTCCATCATGGCAACTAGGCTGGCACCTGTGAGCGAAACAACCAAACCGGACTCAGTTCCAACGTCAACGTCAACTGCCACCGCAACGGCACCAGACCCTTCGGCAACCATTGCGGGCACCGCGGCGGGTGGCCGCCCGAGGCTTCTGGTCCTCGATGGACACTCGATGGCGTTCCGGGCCTTCTATGCCCTGCCGGCTGAGAACTTCGCCACTTCCTCGGGCCAGCACACCAACGCCGTGCACGGCTTCACCTCGATGTTGATCAACCTGATCAAGGACCAGAAGCCCACCCACGTTGCAGTGGCCTTCGACGTCTCGGACGACACGACGTTCCGCAAGGCGGAGTACAGCGAATACAAGGGTGGCCGCAACGAAACGCCGCCGGAATTCCGCGGGCAGATCGATCTCATCGACCAGGTCATGGCGGCCTGGGGGATCAAGACCATCAAGATGCCCGGCTACGAGGCCGATGACATCCTCGCCACGCTCGCGGCACGGGGCGAGGCCGCAGGTTACGAAGTCCTCTTGGTTTCGGGGGACCGTGACGCTTTCCAGCTCATTACAGACAACGTGTTCGTCCTGTACCCGAAACAGGGGGTTTCCAATATTCCCCGCATGGACGCGGCAGCCATCGAAGAGAAGTACTTCGTTCCCCCCTCCCGCTACTCCGATCTCGCCGCGCTGGTAGGGGAGTCCGCCGACAACCTCGCCGGCGTTCCCGGCGTCGGCCCCAAGACCGCAGCCAAGTGGATCAACCTTTACGGCGGCCTGGAAGGGATCCTGGAGAACCTGGATTCCATCGGCGGCAAGGTCGGTGGAGCCCTCCGGGAAAACATCGACGCCGTCAAGCGCAATCGCCGCCTCAACCAGCTCCTGGGCGACCTTGAGCTCCCGGTGACGCTCGCCGAACTCGAGGAGCCGCGTCCTAATCGCCAGGAGGTCGAGACGCTCTTCGACACCCTCGAATTCAGGACCCTCCGCGCCCGGCTGTTCGCTCTCTACGGCGATGACACCGCCGGCGCGCCTGCCGAAACCATCGACGCGCCCGACTACGCGGTCCTGGAAGACGCCGCCGCCCTGGAAGCCTTCTTCGCGGGGGGTGCGGGGAGCCGTGCCGCGGTCGCCGTGCAGTTGGTTCCGGGACGGATTGGCGACGACGCCGCTGCCCTGGCCATCGTGCGGTCGAACGGGGCTGCCTACATCGAGCTGTCGTCCCTGGACGCGGCGGCCGATGCCGTCCTGGCCAAGTGGCTGCGTGATCCCGAAGAGGCCAAGGTCATGCACGAGTTCAAGGACGCCCTGAAGGCCTTGCAGCATCGGGGACTTGGCCTGGAAGGCGTGGTGGACGACACCGCCATTTCGGGCTACCTGATCCAGCCGGACCGCCGCAGCTATGAGCTCGCCGAGCTCGCCCAGCACCACTTAAGGATCACTGTCGCGGCTGCGGCGGCGCCAACCGGGCAGCTGGAACTCGAATTCGGCGATGGGCCGGACGGTGCCGCAGCCAGCGCGCTCGTCCAGCAGGCCGCCGTCGTGCACGTGCTGAGCAAGCACTTCGAAAGCGAGCTCGCCGAACGCAAGGCCGAGGCGCTCCTGACCACTCTGGAACTGCCGGTCGCACGGGTCCTGGCCCAGATGGAACTCTCGGGCATCGCCATCTCCACGGAGCGGCTGAACGAGCAGCTCGCGGACCTCGCCAAGGTCATCGACAACGCCCAGGAGCAGGCATTTGCCGCAATCGGCCACGAGGTCAACCTCGGTTCGCCCAAGCAGCTCCAGACAGTCCTCTTCGAAGAACTCGGCTTGCCCAAAACCAAGAAGATCAAGTCCGGCTACACAACGGACGCCGCCTCGCTGAAGGCCCTCCTGGAGAAGACCGGCCACGAGTTCCTGGTGCAGCTCATGGCCCACCGCGAATCCTCCAAGCTGGCCCAAATGCTGGAGACTCTCAAGAAATCGGTGGCAGAGGACGGCCGCATCCACACCACGTACGCGCAGAACGTCGCGGCCACGGGGCGCATTTCCTCCAACAACCCGAACCTGCAGAACATCCCGGTGCGCAGTGAGGAAGGCCGGCGCGTACGCGGGATCTTCGTCGTCAGCGAGGGCTACGAATGCCTGCTGTCGGCCGACTACTCGCAGATCGAAATGCGCATCATGGCCCACCTGTCCGGGGACGAAGGACTCATCGAGGCGTACAAGGAGGGTGAGGACCTGCACCGCTATGTCGGCTCGCACATCTTCAACGTGGCACCGGAAGACGTCACGAGTGCCATGCGATCCAAGGTCAAAGCCATGTCCTATGGATTGGCGTATGGCTTGACCTCGTTCGGCCTGTCCAAGCAGCTGGAAATCTCGGTCGACGAAGCCAGGACCCTCATGAAGGACTACTTCGACCGCTTCGGTGCCGTGCGCGACTATCTGCGCGGCGTGGTGGAGCAGGCCCGGATCGATGGTTACACGGCCACGATCGAGGGCCGCCGTCGCTATCTTCCGGACCTGACCAGCACGGACCGCCAGCACCGTGAGATCGCCGAACGCATTGCACTGAACTCGCCGATCCAGGGTTCGGCGGCGGACCTCATGAAGCGGGCCATGCTCGGCGTTTCGGCCGAGCTGACCAGCCAGGGGCTCAAGTCCCGGATGCTGCTTCAGGTCCATGACGAACTCGTGCTCGAGGTGGCGCACGGCGAACGCGAAGCCGTCGAAAAACTCGTCACCGAACAAATGGGGACGGCGGCCCGGCTCACGGTGCCACTGGACGTGCAGGTAGGCGTCGGCTCCAGCTGGTACGACGCCGGGCACTAGCAGGCGCACCGGCCTGGTTGCAGGCTTCAACGGGGCACGCCGCCGATACGGTGGCGTGCCCCCATGCTGTCTGGCTAGGCTCGGGACGTGGCTGATCCCAAGGAAACCAACGAAAAATACAACGTCAAGCGCTTTCGTTCCGTCGGAAAGGACAACCCGGACTACGGACAAGCACGTGAGTGGCTCCGCGCAGTCGGCTTCGGATTCCACGACGAGCAGCGAAGCGATGAGCTCATCGACAAGATCCTCGCGATGTACCAAGCGGACAACCGCGAGCTGACGGGCGTCTACGTCAACGAAGAACCACCCTTGCACGCGCTCAACCCGGGGTTTCCGGTGGCTACCTTTGGAACGCTGGAAAACAAGCTGAATGTCGGCTTCGGCCAGGAACTGCGGACCCGGCAGATCACCGCCGTCACCGTCCGCGGGACGCACCGGCGGCACGGCATCCTGCGGGGAATGATGACCGCGGATCTCGCCGATGCCAAGGACGATGGCTTCGCCATGGCCGCCCTGACCGCGTCCGAGGCGTCCATCTACGGCCGCTTTGGTTTCGGCGTCGCAACCTTCGAGCGGAGCATCAAGGTGGACACCGGTCCGAAATTCCGCATCCGGCATGAGCCCGTTGGCCGGGTGGAGATCGCGGATCCAAAGGTCCTCCTCGAACTCGCACCCGAGGTTTTCGAACAGGTTCACCACCGCACGCCGGGGTCCATCGTGAGGCAGGACTCCTACCGCCATCACGTGTCCGGGGCCATGAAGCGCGACGGCAGCGAGGACAAAGCCATCAAATGTGCGCTCCACTACGCACCGGACGGCACAGTTGACGGCTACGTCTCCTACAAGTTCGCCGGTTGGGACACGAAGCCGTACACGGTGGAAATCGTGGACCTCGTCGCCGCGTCGGACTCCGCCTACCTGGAATTGTGGCAATTCCTGGGCAGCCTGGACCTCGTCGTCCAGGTCTCCTGGCCTGACGCTCCCGTTGAAGACCCTCTCGCGTGGGCGCTCGTGGACGGGCGCTGCGTCACGTCATCTGACTACCGCGACATGTTGTGGCTGCGCGTCCTGGACGTCCCTGGAGCCCTGTCGGCACGGCGCTACGGGGCCGACGGGCGGTTGGTGCTGGAAGTCAGGGACGCGTTGGGTTTTGCCGACGGTACGTGGGAATTGACGTCCGACGGCGGCGTCGTAACCGTCAGGGAGGCGGGTGGCGGGAGCCAAGACATGAGCCCGGACCTGAGCATGGATGTCACGGATTTGGGGTCGGTCTTTCTGGGCGCCGTCAGTCCTGTAATCTTGGCTTCGGCAGGCCGGATCCGCGAGCACACGCCCGGAGCAGCATTGGCTGCCCAGCACATGTTCGCCGTCGAACGTCCTGCCCATTGCCTCACGCACTTCTAGGCACATCTCCGTACGCACGACCAACCAACAGAAGAGGATTCCATGGGGGAATTCCAGCCGGGGGGACACTCCTCCGGCCCATCAGGACTGCCGGGCCGGCGCTCGTTGCTGGCGGCTGCCGCCGGACTCGCGGTAACCGGCCTGGCGGCTTGTGCCCAACAACCGGCAGTTGCACCGGCATCTCGACCCGCGTCGGGTTCAGCGCCGGTCGTGGAGGATATAGGCCAGCATCCGGTCGTGCCCGAAACGCGGCCCGCGCTGCCGTCGAGATCCCAGGTTGTGGCCGAATACTCCAGGCGCAAGCCCGTCCAATGGGGGCTCGACGTCGTCGGCGTGGTGTCGAAGACAACGTCCGCTCATGCTGTCCTGACGTTTGATGCTTGCGGCGGCCCGAATGGTTCGGAATGCGATCACCGCCTTCTCCAGACCCTGCGCAAGTTCAACGTTCCCGCCACGCTGTTTGTCAACGGCCGCTGGATCAAGGCGAACCCCGGGCTGGCGGCTGATCTCGCGGCCGATCCCTTGTTCGAGCTCGGCAACCACGGCTTCCGGCACCAGCCCCTTTCGGTCAGCGGACGCTCGGCATACGGCATCACCGGCACGTCCAACGCCGGCGAGGTTTATGACGAGATCATGGGCAACCAGGAAGTCATGGAGCGGCTCTGCGGCAAGGCTCCCCGCTTCTTCAGGGCCGGAACCGCCTACTATGACGACGTCGCGGCAGCGATCACCAATTCCCTCGGACTGGTTCCGGTGAGCTTCACGGTGAATGGCGACGGCGGCGCGACCTTCCCTGCCCCGACGGTCGCGGGCGAGGTGGGAAAAATCGCCGCAGGTCGGGGCGCCGGCCACATTGTGATCTCGCATTTCAACCAGCCCACGAGCGGCACCGCCGAGGGATATGCACGAGCCCTCCCAAGCTTGCTGGACCGTGGCGTGACGTTCGCGCGGCTTGGTGACACGCTGCCGCTTTGACCCTCCTTGAGGCGAACGACTAGAATGAACGGGCGCATACTACGTGCGCGCAAATTTACAATCCACAATTCAGGATGACCCGGCGTTTTGCCGTGTCCTGCGGACCGGCGACGGAAAGCGGGCGGTTTGCCTGACCGATACTCTATCCACAACGGAGCCCCTACTACATGACCATCACCTCCACCGAGAAGCCCGGTACCCCCGTAGTCGCGATCAACGACATCGGTACCGCTGAGGACTTCCTCGCAGCTGTCGACGCCACCATCAAGTACTTCAACGACGGAGACCTCGTCGAAGGTATCGTCGTCAAGGTTGACCGCGACGAAGTTCTGCTCGACATCGGTTACAAGACCGAAGGTGTCATCCCTTCCCGTGAGCTTTCCATCAAGCACGATGTTGACCCCGGGGACGTCGTCTCCGTTGGCGATCAGGTCGAAGCCCTGGTGCTCACCAAGGAAGACAAAGAAGGCCGACTGATTCTCTCCAAGAAGCGTGCTCAGTACGAGCGTGCCTGGGGCGACATCGAAAAGGTCAAGGAAGAAGACGGTGTCGTCACCGGTACCGTCATCGAGGTTGTCAAGGGTGGTCTTATCCTCGACATCGGCCTGCGCGGCTTCCTGCCCGCATCCCTCGTCGAGATGCGCCGCGTCCGCGACCTTGCTCCGTACATCGGTCAGCAGATCGAAGCCAAGATCATCGAGCTGGACAAGAACCGCAACAACGTTGTTCTTTCCCGCCGTGCGTGGCTCGAGCAGACCCAGTCCGAGGTTCGCTCCACGTTCCTCAACAAGCTGGAAAAGGGCCAGGTTCGTCCCGGCGTCGTTTCCTCCATCGTCAACTTCGGTGCATTCGTGGACCTTGGCGGCGTAGACGGTCTGGTTCACGTTTCCGAGCTGTCCTGGAAGCACATCGACCACCCGTCCGAGGTTGTCGAGGTCGGCCAGGAAGTCACCGTCGAGGTCCTCGAAGTGGATCTGGACCGCGAGCGCGTGTCCCTGTCCCTCAAGGCTACGCAGGAAGACCCGTGGCAGACCTTCGCCCGCACCCACGCCCTTGGCCAGGTTGTTCCGGGTAAGGTCACCAAGCTGGTTCCGTTCGGTGCGTTCGTTCGCGTCGAAGACGGCATCGAAGGCCTCGTGCACATCTCCGAGCTGGCTGTCCGCCACGTTGAGCTTGCTGAGCAGGTCGTCTCCGTTGGCGACGAGCTCTTCGTCAAGGTCATCGACATCGACCTCGAGCGCCGCCGCATCTCCCTCTCCCTCAAGCAGGCTAACGAGGGCGTTGACGCTGACAGCACCGAGTTCGACCCGGCTCTGTACGGCATGGCCGCTGAGTACGACGAAGAGGGCAACTACAAGTACCCCGAGGGCTTCGACCCCGAGTCGAACGAATGGCTCGAGGGCTACGAGACGCAGCGCGCCGCTTGGGAGCAGCAGTACGCTGACGCCCAGGCACGTTGGGAAGCTCACAAGAAGCAGGTTTCCCAGCACGCTGCTGACGACGCCGCTGCTGCCGCTTCCGGCGAGAGCGACTCCGGTACCACCAGCTACTCTTCCGAGCCGGCTGTCACCGAGTCCAACGCGGGCACCCTGGCATCCGACGAGGCCCTCGCAGCCCTGCGCGAGAAGCTGACCGGCAACTAATTGCCCCTGGCCCGGATTTCCGGGCCGGAACAAAGCGGCTCCTGCGATTCATTCACGAATCGCAGGAGCCGCTTTTGTTTAACCCTGTCCTACTCCCGCCCGGGTTGCTCTTGCCCGGCTCCCGTTGCCCCGGCTCCCCACGGGACATGCCCCTCGTTCGCAGCAAGGACTGGACATATACGCACTATGTCCAGGGGTAGTGACAAGGGGTGGGCATGTCCCTTGGGAGGATGCTCAGCCCTGGACGTCGACCCATTCCGTTCCACGCAACTGGAGTCCCGAGGCGCCTGCGGTCATGGATGCCAGCCGCTCACCTGCGTCGGCGATTGCGTTTGCATCATCGGGCAGGGCCACGCGCAGGATCGTCTCTGAGGGCCCGTAGCTTGTTTCGGCCATGACGTAGCCCGCGGAGCGCAGATCGTTTTCCAGCTTTCCGGCCGCGTGGTGGGGCACCGGGATGTCGCACATCCGCAGGCGGCGCCGCTGAACCAGGGGAGCGGAGTCCAATGCGGCCGAGACTGACTCGGAGTAGGCACGGACCAGTCCGCCGGCGCCCAGGAGGATCCCGCCGAAATAGCGCACGACGACGGCGCTCACGTCGCTGAGGTCAGTCACCCCGGGCAGTGTCTCGCGTTTGATGAGCGCCTCGAGCATGGGGATGCCGGCAGTTCCGGAGGGCTCGCCGTCGTCGTTGGAACGCTGGATGGCGCGATCAGGGCCCAGGACGAATGCCGAGCAATGGTGCCGGGCGTCATGGAATTCCTTGCGCAGTTCGGACGCCAACGCGCGGGCGGCATCCTCGTCGGAGGCGCGGCGCAGCACGGTGATGAAGCGCGAACGCTTGATCTCGAGTTCATGGCGGAAACCGTCTCCGGGAGCCAACGTTGTGTACGCGGTCGCCCGGCTTTCTTCCTGTTCTGCCACCGACCCAGTCTAGTGTGGAGGGGTGCTGAAGATTGGACTTACCGGCGGGATCGCCTCCGGCAAATCACTCGTGTCCGCCCGGCTGAGGGAGTTGGGCGCCGTCTTGATCGACGCCGACGCTCTGGCACGCGAAGTCGTGGAGCCGGGCACGCCGGGCTTGGCGGGCGTCGTGGCCGAGTTTGGTGAAGACATCGTCGACGCCGGGGGTCGCCTCGACCGTGCACGCCTCGGCGCGATTGTCTTCGCTGAGCCCGATCGCCGGGAAGCACTCAACGCGATCATCCATCCGCGCGTGAGGGAGCGGGCTGCCGGGATGCTCGCGACAGCGAAACCCGGAGACATCGTCGTCCAGGATATTCCGTTGCTCGTCGAAACCGGGCAGGGGAGCAGCTTCCACCTGGTGCTGGTGGTCGATGCCCCGGACGGGGAACGGATCCGGCGCATGACGGAGAACCGCGGCATGACAGCCGAGGACGCGGTCTCCCGCATGGCCGCTCAAGCCAGCAGGGATGAACGGTTGGCGGCGGCCGACATCGTGTTGGACAACTCGGGAAGCGTGGAGGACATCACCGCACTCGTGGACGCCTTGTGGGAAGAACGATTGGTCCCGTTCGCACGCAATCTTGCGGCCGACCGGCCGGCGCCACGAACCAGCGGCCCCGTATTGTCACCGCCAAACCCCGACTGGCCGGTCCAGGCTGAACGGCTGCTTGCCCGGATCCGGCGGGTATCTCCTGAGGTCCTGGGTGCAGACCATATCGGTTCGACGTCGGTTCCCGGCCTTCCTGCAAAGGACGTCATCGACCTGCAAGTGAATGTGTCCTCGCTGGACGCCGCCGACCGGATAGCCCGGGCCCTGGGCGAGGCCGGCTTCCCGTTGCGGGAGGCCTCAGCCCGCGACACCCCCAAGCCGCCTGACCTGGATCCTTCGGCATGGCAAAAACGGTTCCATTGCAACGCCGACCCCGGACGGCCCGCCAATGTCCATGTCCGGGTCCTTGGAAGTCCGGGGTGGCGTTATGCCTTGTTGTTCCGCGATTGGCTCCGCGCCAACCCGGACGCCCTGCGCATGTATGGGGACCTGAAGCACGAGCTCGCCGCGCTCCACGCCGGCGACCGCAGGACCCTGGCGTACGCGGAAGCCAAGGAGCCGTGGTTCACCGAGGTCGCCTGGCCGCTCATGGACTCCTGGGCCGGAAGCAGCGGCTGGCAGCCGCCGTCGTACTCCGCGGCGCAAGCCTAGAAAACGCGGACAGTAACTGTCCGCGGGCGGGGGTACATTGGATTCATGAGTCTTGCCCAGGAGATCAACCGCGTCGTCGCGCCCTTTGAGGTCATCAGCGAATTCAAGCCGGCAGGTGACCAGCCGGCCGCCATTGCGGAGCTGACTGAACGGATCAACAACGGCGAAAAAGACGTCGTGCTGCTCGGGGCCACCGGTACGGGCAAGAGCGCCACCACTGCCTGGTTGATCGAGCAGGTCCAGCGGCCCACCTTGGTGATGGTCCAGAACAAGACCCTCGCCGCGCAGCTTGCCAACGAGTTCCGGGAACTGCTGCCCAACAACGCGGTGGAGTACTTCGTTTCGTATTACGACTACTACCAGCCCGAAGCCTACGTTCCGCAGACGGATACGTTCATCGAGAAGGACTCCTCCGTGAACGAGGAAGTCGAGCGGTTGCGGCACTCGGCGACCAACGCGCTGCTGACCCGCCGGGATGTCGTCGTGGTGGCTACCGTATCCTGCATCTACGGCCTCGGCACCCCGGAGGAATACATCGCCGGAATGGTCACGCTCACCAAGGGCGCCGAAATGAACCGGGACGATCTCCTGCGCAAGTTTGTCGGCATGCAGTACACCCGCAACGACATGGACTTCCACCGCGGCACCTTCCGTGTCCGCGGAGACACCGTGGAAATCATCCCCATGTACGAAGAGCTGGCCCTGCGCATCGAGTTCTTCGGCGACGAGATCGAGAACATCTACACGCTGCATCCGGTCACGGGCGATGTCATCCGCGAGGAAACCGAGATGTACATCTTCCCGGCCTCGCATTATGTCGCCGGTCCGGAACGCATGTCCCGCGCCATCACCGCCATCGAGGGGGAACTCGCCGAGCGGCTCAAGGTCCTCGAAGGCCAGAACAAGCTGGTGGAAGCCCAGAGGCTGCGCATGCGCACCACGTACGACCTTGAGATGATGCAGCAAATGGGTTTCTGCAACGGCATCGAGAACTACTCGCGGCACATCGATGGCCGCGGCTCCGGCACGGCCCCGCACTGCCTCATCGACTACTTCCCGGACGACTTCCTGCTGGTCATCGACGAATCCCACGTCACGGTTCCACAGATCGGCGCCATGTACGAAGGCGATATGTCGCGCAAGCGCACCCTCGTGGACCACGGCTTCCGGCTGCCTTCCGCGATGGACAACAGGCCGCTCAAATGGGATGAGTTCCTGGAGCGGGTGGGCCAGACCGTCTACCTTTCCGCGACCCCCGGAAAATATGAGCTCGGCAAGGCCGACGGGACCGTCCAGCAGATCATCCGCCCCACCGGGCTGATCGATCCCGAAGTCATCGTGAAGCCCACCAAGGGCCAGATCGACGATCTCCTCGGGGAAATCCGGACCCGGGTGGAGCGCGACGAACGCGTGCTGGTCACCACGCTGACCAAGCGCATGGCCGAGGACCTCACCGACTACCTGCTGGGCCATGGGGTCAAGGTCCAATACCTGCACTCCGACGTCGACACCCTCCGGCGCGTGGAACTGCTCCGGGAACTCCGCATGGGCAGCTTCGACGTCCTTGTGGGCATCAACCTGCTCCGCGAGGGCCTCGACCTGCCCGAAGTGTCACTTGTCAGCATCCTCGACGCCGACAAGGAAGGCTTCCTCCGTTCGGCCACTTCCCTCATCCAGACCATCGGGCGCGCGGCCCGAAACGTCTCCGGCCAGGTCCACATGTACGCCGACCGGATCACCGACTCCATGGCCAAGGCCATCGAGGAAACCAACCGCCGCCGGGAAATCCAGGTCAAGTACAACACGGACAATGGTGTGGATCCGCAACCGTTGCGCAAGAAGATCGCAGACATCACCGATCAACTTGCCCGCGAAGACGCCGACACCCGCGAGTTGCTGGCCGCAGCCGGAAAGGGTGGCCGGACCGGCAAGGGCAAGGGCGCTTCGAAGGTCCGTCAAGACGGCCTGGCCGCGGCGCCGGCCGAAGACCTCGTGGGTCTGATCGAACAACTGACCGAGCAGATGCATGCGGCCGCCGCCGAACTCCAGTTTGAGATCGCAGCGAGGATCCGTGACGAGGTGGGAGACCTCAAGCGCGAACTACGCCAGATGCAGTCCGCCGGGCATGCCTAGGGTAAAGTTGGGCCTACGTAGGGGAGTATCCCAAGCGCTAAGTCCGTCAACACGCAAGGCACAGACGCCTCGCCGGGCCTAGCGGATCGCCGTTTGAGCGTTGATTGCCTATTGAGCATGGACACGCAGGCAGGTCGGAGAGACTTACGCCGTTTTGGCGTACCTGCGAAAGGCATTCTTGATGCAACTCCCCGCCTGGTTTGAGATCGGCTCCTTCGTCGTTCTCGGAATCATCCTCCTTGTCGACCTTCTTTTGGTGATCAAGCGTCCGCATGAACCCTCCATGAAGGAAGCAGGCCTCTGGGTCGCCTTCTACGTCACCCTCGCTTTGGTGTTCGCCGGGGCGATGTTCGCGTTTGCCGGCCCGGAGCATGGCAGCCAGTTCATCGCTGGTTGGGTGACCGAATACAGCCTGAGTATCGACAATCTCTTTGTCTTCATCATCATCATGGCGCGGTTCTCGGTGCCCCGTAAGTATCAGCAGGAAGTGCTCATGGTGGGCATCATCATTGCCCTGGTGCTGCGCGGCATCTTCATTGCCCTTGGCGCCGTGGTGATTGAGCAGTTCAGCTGGGTCTTCTACATCTTCGGCGCGTTCCTGCTGTGGACCGCATGGAAGCAGGCCACGGACAACGGCGAAGACGAGGAAGACGCCGCCGAAAGTCCGCTGATTGCCCGCATCCGCAAAGTTGTCCCGATGTCGGAGAAGTTCGACGGCGGCAAGCTGAGGACCACGGTCGACGGCAAGAAGCTGTTCACTCCCATGCTGATCGTTTTCGTGACCATTGGCATGACGGACCTCCTGTTCGCCGTGGATTCCATTCCGGCCATTTTCGGACTGACACAGAGCGCCTTCATCGTCTTCACCGCGAACATCTTCGCCCTGATGGGCCTTCGCCAGCTGTACTTCCTGCTGGGCGGACTCATGACCCGCTTGATTTACCTCAAGCACGCCTTGTCGGTCATCCTCGCGTTCATCGGCGTCAAGCTGGTCCTGCACGCCATGCACGTCAATGAACTGCCGTTCATCAACGGCGGCCACCATATTGACTGGGCGCCGGAGATCCCGACCTATGTGTCCCTGGCGGTCATCATCGGCACCATCGTGGTGGCGGTTGTCGCGAGCCTGCTGACCCCGGCGGCTGCCAAATCCAAACTGGATGCCCGGCTCGAGGAGGACTCCCGCAAGAGCATGAACAAGGTCAGCGGCCACTAACAACCGGCGAGCCATTGTCACAGCAGAACTGAGCCCCGGTCAGCGCTTTGGCCGGGGCTCAGTTCTGGCCGCGGGCCATTCCCAGGAGCCGGTTGAAGATTCCTTCCCCGTCTTCGCCGATGCCGTCGTGGTGAAAGTCTCCGGTGGTCCAGGCTTGCAGTCCGCGTACCGCCGCGGCGGTTTCCATGGACAGTTGGAAGTCGACATAGATGTCGTCGCGGTACACGGCAGCCGCGACCGGCACGGTGTTCGCTTTCAACCGGGACACATCGTAGAGCGGTTTCCAGTCTTGTTTGGCGGCCAACAGCGCGGCTACTTCCTGAAGGGGCACAAGCGCCGGATCCTGCTCGAAGTACCAGGGGTAGACCATTTCGCCGGTCAGGAGCGGCTCTGCGGCGTCGGGCCGGAATTCCGGGAATTCCGAGCGCACCCGCCACGCCGCCCAGTCGGTGGCCTGGCCCTGGCCGTAGATGGATTCGTGCAACACCGCGTACAGCGGATTCGATGCCCGGGAGACCAGCCCGTGGACCTGTTCGAGGAAGGCGTCGGAGAGCCGTTCTCCCTCCGGCGTGGGCACGAACGCATCCTCCAGGAGGGTGTGCAGGGCATCCACCCGGGCGTTTCCGCCCAGGAACGATCCCACCATTTGGAAGCGCTCCGGAGTGAGTGGTTCCCCGCTGGGCAGCCGCTCCTCCGTGGACTCCAGATGCCGCGCGATCCGGGTGACCAGCCCCCGGTCCTCCGGGTACCACGCGAAGTATTCCGCGTTACGTTCCGCAACCCGTTGGAAGGTTGCCCGGTAGACCCGCTCGGCCGGGCCTTCCAACGGCGCCAGCCCGCCGGTGATGAGCACTTCGCTCAAGCCTTGCGGCGCGAAGGACAAATAAGTCAGCGCGCAGAAACCGCCGAAGCTCTGGCCAAGGACCGTCCACGGCTCCGAGCCCAGCGCCTTCCGGATGAGTTCGGCGTCGGCCACGATCGAGTCCGCCCGGAAATGCGCGAGGTAGCCAGCCTGCGCTGCCGCGTTGCCCCGGAGCGGCAAGGTGTTGCGGTCCGCCGGCGTGGACAGGCCCGTGCCGCGTTGGTCCAGCATCAGGATGCGGAAATTCCTTGCGGCAGCCTTCATCCAGCCGGACAGGGAAGTGGTCCGGGTGCCGCGTCCGCCGGGGCCGCCTTGGAGGTAGAGCAACCACGGCAGCCGGTCCGCGTCCTCCTCCGAGTGCTCGGCAGAGACGAACTCCCGCGCGAAGACGGTGATCGTTTCCGCGTTGCCTGGAGCTTCACCTCCGGACGCCCAATGGTCGAGCGGGACGGTGAAGAAATGCTCGGTGGTGCGGACACCCCGGAATTCGTGCCTTGCCCGGATGGTGTGCGCCGCTTGCCCAACCATGGGCTCAGCGAGACCCTCGACCATGCGCTCAGCCACGGGCCATGGCCTTGTCATCGCTGCCGAAGGCGCCCAGGGCGTCGCCGCTCAGGCGGAACGTGGACCAGCCGTCCATCGGAACGGCACCGAGGTTGCGGTAGAAGTTGATGGACGGTTCGTTCCAGTCCAGGACGCTCCATTCCACCCGCGCATAGCCGCGTTCGACGGCGGTCGCGGCCAGATGCCGCAGGAGCGCCTTCCCGTGGCCCTCGCCTCGCGCAGCGGGAGTGACGTAGAGGTCCTCGAGGTAGATGCCGTGGACGCCTTCCCACGTGGAGTAGTTCAGGAACCACAAGGCGAAGCCCTGGACATCCCCGGCCGCGTTTTCCGCCATGTGTGCGTACACCCGCGGATTTTCGCCGAACAAAGCCTCGGTGAGCATTTCCGGCGTGTTCTTCACGGCATCGGGCTCTTTTTCGTAGACCGCAAGCTCGTGGATCATCTGCAGGATCGCGGGAACGTCGGACAATGTGGCTGGGCGGATAACACTCATGATTCGAGCTTACTAGGCGCCTAGAGACGGTTGACCGCGGTCACCCTGACCACGGCCGTGCCGCTCTCGTCGGAGGCTGCCAGGTCCACTTCGGCGGACACGCCCCAGTCATGGTTGCGGGCCGGGTCATCGAAAATCTGCCGTACGCGCCAGACGCCGGGCTCCTCGGTGATCATGAGGAGTCCCGGTCCCCGGGCATCGGGGCCGGTTCCGATGTCGTCGTGTTCGTCGAAGTAGTCGTCCAAAGCGTCTTCCCAGCGTTCCGCATCCCAGCCGCTGCCGGCGTCGAGCTCGCCCAGAGCGGCCGCATCCTCGTCCGCGAACAACTCAACGCGCCGGAACATTTCGTTGCGGACCATGACCCTGAAGGCGCGGATGTTGGACGTGAGCGACGGCGGCGGGGGAGGCGGAGCGTCGTGCGGCGTCGGGGCCACCCCGGAGGTGAGCTCTTCCCACTCGTCGAGCAGGCTGGAGTCGACCTGGCGGACCAGTTCACCCAGCCAGGCGATGAGGTCCTCGAGGTCTTCGCGAAGGGAGTCCTGGGGGACGGTCTGGCGCAGGGCCTTGAACCCATCGGCCAGATACCGCAGCACGATCCCTTCGGAGCGGGCGAGCCCATAGAACTGCACGAACTCACCGAAATTCATGGCGCGCTCATACATGTCGCGGACCACCGACTTCGGAGCAAGCTCGAAGTCGCCCACCCAGGGTGCAGCCTTGCGGTACACCTCAAACGCCTCGCCGAGGATCTCCGCCAACGGCTGAGGGTAGGTGACCTCTTCGAGCATCGCCATGCGCTGGTCGTAATCGATGCCATCGGCCTTCATCGCGGCGACGGCCTCGCCGCGTGCCTTCTTCTGCTGCGCAGACAGGATCTGCCGTGGCTTCTCGAGGGTTGACTCGATCACGGACACCACGTCCAAGGCGTACGACGGCGACTCCGGATCCAGGAGTTCGAGCGCAGCAAGTGCGAACGGTGAAAGAGGCTGGTTCAGCGCGAAGTTGGCTTGTAGGTGAACGGTCAGCCGCACGGAGCGGCCTTCTTTCTCCTGCTCGGCCTCGGGAATGCGTTCGACCACGCCGGCTGCCAGCAGCTCGCGGTAGATGCCCAAGGCCTTCTTCATGAGCTGCAGCTGGGCGGGGCGCGCCTCGTGGTTTTCGGTCAGGAGACGACGGGCAGCGGCGAACGGGTCGCCGGGGCGCTCCATCAAGTTGAGCAGCATGGCATGGGTCACGGTGAAACTCGAGGTCAACGGGTCCGGCACGGACTCCACCAAACGGGTGAAGGTGGGCTGCCCCCAGGACACGAAGCCCTCTGGCGGCTTCTTCCGCACGACCTGCCTCAGCTTCTTCTGGTCGTCGCCGAACTTGGCGGTGGCCTTTGCCATCGCCTTCGCGTTTTCCACTACGTGTTCGGGTGCCTGCACCACGACCGTTCCGGCAGTGTCATAGCCCGCACGGCCGGCGCGGCCCGCGATCTGGTGGAACTCCCGGGAGTTCAGCAGGCGGGTGCGGACGCCGTCGTACTTGCTGAGCGCCGTCAGGAGGACAGTGCGGATGGGAACGTTGATCCCGACGCCGAGCGTGTCGGTGCCGCAAATGACCTTCAGGAGTCCTGCCTGTGCCAATTGCTCCACGAGGCGGCGGTACTTCGGCAGCATGCCTGCGTGGTGGACGCCGATGCCATGGCGGACCAGCCGGTTCAGGGTCTTGCCGAAGCCGGCGGCGAACCGGAAACCGGCGATCAGCTCGGCAATCTTGTCCTTCTCCTCGCGGGTGCACATGTTGACGCTCATGAGGTTCTGGGCACGCTCGATGGCCTCGACCTGGCTGAAATGCACCACGTACACGGGAACCTGCTTGGTGCTCAGCAGCTCCTCCAGGGTTTCGTGGACCGGCGTTTCCTGGAAGTAGTAATGCAGCGGGATGGGCCGTTCGGCCGAACTCACGGTGGTAGTGGACCGCCCGGTGAGTTCGCTCAGGCCGGCTTCGAAGCGGCTGACGTCTCCCAGGGTGGCCGACATCAGCAGGAACTGGGCCTGGGGGAGCTCAAGGAGCGGCACCTGCCACGCCCAACCGCGCTGCGGATCGGAGTAGAAGTGGAATTCGTCCATGATGACCGTGCCGAGCTCGGCTTCCTTGCCTTCGCGCAAGGCGATGTTGGCGAGGATTTCGGCGGTGCAGCAGATGATCGGCGCATCCTGGTTGACTCCCGAATCGCCGGTGATCATGCCGACGTTCCCGGCTCCGAAGATGTCGCAGAGGGCGAAGAACTTCTCGGAGACCAAGGCCTTGATGGGCGCCGTGTAGTAGCTGCGCAGGCCGCGGGACATCGCCTCGAAGTGCGCGGCGATCGCCACGAGGGACTTTCCAGAGCCGGTGGGGGTCGCCAGGATGACGTTGGAGCCGGACGCTAGTTCCATGATGGCTTCGTCCTGGGCAGGGTACAGCTGGAGCCCGCGGCTCTCCGTCCATTCGACGAAGCGTGTGTAGATTTCGTCCGGGTCAACGCGTGCGCCGTCGGTGAGCTGCTCAAGAAGTTTCATTGCCTTCCAGCTTAGTGTGGGTGGAGCAGACGATGGAGACCGACGATGGAGCATGCAGTGAAGTGGGATCCAGCCAAGTACGTCGAGTTCGGCAATTACCGTGACCGGCCGTTCTTTGACCTGACCTCGAGGATCCTGGCGGAGGATCCGCGGCACGTCGTGGACCTGGGCTGCGGTCCGGGGAACTTGACGGCGACGCTCGCGACGCGGTGGCCCCGCGCCGCCGTCGTCGGGCTGGACTCCTCAGCGGACATGCTGGCCAAAGCCCACGCCCTCGCTGCCGCGCACCCTGCTCTTTCGTTCGTGCACGCCGACATCGCCGGGTGGACGCCGGAAGCGGACACCGACGTCGTGGTCAGCAACGCGGCGTTGCAATGGGTGCCGGGCCACTTGGCGATGCTCGCCGCGTGGCTTGAAGCGCTGAAACCGGGAGCCTGGTTTGCGCTCCAGGTCCCCGGAAACTTCGGTGCGCCGTCCCACGTGCTCATGCGCGAACTGGCCGCCTCGCCCGAATGGTCCGGGAAGCTGTCCGGCGTGCTTCGCCACGACGACGCCGTCGGGGAACCGGCCGACTACCTGCGGATCATGCTCGACGCCGGATGCGCAGCCGACGCTTGGGAAACGAGCTACCAGCAACTTCTGCCGGGAGCCGATCCGGTCCTGGAGTGGGTGCGGGGAACCGGCCTGCGTCCGGTGCTCGCAGCCCTCCCCGAAGCCGAAGCGCGCGCTTTCGAAAACCAGTACGCGGCGGCCCTCCGCGAGGCCTATCCACGGGGGCGGCACGGCACGCTGTTTGCGTTCCGCAGGATTTTTGCGGTGGCACAAAAGCAGGGCTGAGCCGGCCCAGGTCCAAAGGACTCCGGAAACGCCCTGATGACAAGGATTCGCACTGTGATCTGAACTACAATGGCAACGCGATCCAGGGGCGGCATCGTGTGAAATCCGCGGCTCCGGAGGCCAACGATTGGAGGCAATGTGCTGGCATCCTTGCTGTTGCAGCGCCTGGCTCCCTACAAGAGCCACGTCTTGGCCATCGTTCTGCTGCAGCTTGTCCAGACCGGCGCCACACTCCTCCTGCCCACCTTCAATGCCAAGATCGTCGACGACGGCCTCGTCGCCGGGAACAGCGGGGTGATCCTGCGCCTCGGCGGGTGGATGCTGGTCCTCACGGTCATCCAGGTGCTCGCCGCCGTACTGGCCGGCTACCTTGGAGCCATTGTCGCCATGAAGGTCGGCCGCGGACTGCGGCAGGAACTCTTCGACAAAATACATTCCCTGCCGGACCAGGACGTGGCGGCGTTCGGACCGGCCAGCCTTGTGGTCAGGACCACCAACGACGTCCTGCAACTGCAGAACATCACGGTGCTCGTTTTGAGCATGCTGGTGGCAGCCCCCGTCATGGGTATCGGCGGCGTGATCCTCGCCGTCGAACAGGACGTGGCCCTGTCCTGGATCGTTTTCGCGATTGTTCCCGTGCTGCTGCTCATCATGCTGTTGATAGTGCGCAAGCTCGTCCCGCTGTACCGCGAGGGCCAAAACCTGGTGGACCGGATCAACGGCGTGCTCCGCGAACAGATCCTGGGGACCGCGGTCATCCGGGCATTCGTCCGCCAGCCCTTTGAGATGAAACGGTTCGAGGCCGCCAACGATGCCTTGACAAAGAACAATCTCCGTTCTGCCCGGATCGTCGCGGCCATGCTTCCGCTCGTCATGATCGTGGTCAATCTCTCCTCCGCGGGCGTGGTCTGGCTCGGCGGCCACCGCATCATCGCCGGAGACATGCAGCTGGGTGCGCTCACGGCATTCATCGCCTACATCATGCAGATCCTCCTTGCGATCATGATGGCAATGTACGTGTTGAGCACGGCGCCCCGCGCGGCTGTCAGCGCCGAGCGCGTCACCGAGGTGCTCAACACGGATTCCGAAACGGTCTTGCCGGGCAACGGTGCCGGCGGGTTGGTACGCCCCGCGAGGCCCGAAGGCTTGCGCTTCGAGAATGTCGTTTTTGCCTACCCTGGAGCCGAAACGCCCGTACTGGACAGCATCACCTTCCATGCGGCTCCGGGGACCACGACGGCGGTCATCGGCTCCACGGGAAGCGGCAAGTCGACCATCGTCAGCCTTGTGCCGAGGCTGCTCGAGGTGAGCAGCGGAAGCATTTCGCTCGATGGCCAGGACATTGCCGGGGTTCCCCTCGGGGCCTTGCGCGAGCAGCTCGGCGTCGTGCCCCAGGAGAGCTGGTTGTTTCGCGGAACCATCGCCGAGAACCTGCGGATTTCGCTGCCCTCGGCGACGGATTCCCAGTTGTGGCATGCCCTTGCAACCGCCCAGGCAGCGGATTTCGTGAATGAGCTGCCGCAAGGACTGGAGACCATGTTGTCCCAAGGCGGCGCCGGGCTCTCCGGCGGCCAGCGACAGCGTTTGTGTATTGCCCGCGCCATTCTGCGCCCGGCATCCGTCTACCTCTTTGACGACAGCTTCTCGGCGCTGGACACCGTCACGGAAGCAAAGCTCCGTGCCGCGCTTGAGCCGGAACTGCGCGGGGCAACCATCATCATCGTCGCCCAACGCGTCAACACCGTGGTCTCGGCGGACCAGATTCTGCTCATCGACGAGGGCCGCCTGGTGGCGCGGGGGACCCACGACGAACTTCTTGGTTCCTCGGAAACCTACCGGGAAATCGTGGCGTCCCAGCTGGAAACGGAAGAAGCCGCGTGAGCAGCGCAAGCGAGCTCCTCGCCGTCACAAGGAAACCATCGCGGTCGCTCCTCCGCCTGGTGGGCTTGATGAAGCCCGCCCGGGGAATCATGACAGTGGCGATCCTGTGCATCTGCGGTTTCGTCACCCTCAATGTCGTGGCGCCCAAAATCCTCGGCGACGCCACCGACGTCATCGCGGCCGCCGTGTTCGGGGCGAAGTTCGACACGGCGCGATTTGTCTCCCTGCTGCTCGTGGCCGCAGCCATGTATTGCGTCACGGCGCTGTTCAGCTGGGCGCAGGGCCGCCTCAACGCCCTCGCCGTGCAGCGGCTCGCGCACGACCTCCGGGAAGCCGTGGAAGCGAAACTGCACCGGCTTCCCGTGGCGTACTACGACGGCCGTTCCCGGGGCGACGTCCTGAGCCGTGCGACGAACGACCTCGACAACGTGTCGCAGACGCTCAACCAGCTCCTCTCCCAGCTCTTGACCTCAACGTTGATGGTCCTCGGTTCCCTCGGGATGATGCTCCTGCTTTCGCCCCTCCTCGCCGTCGTGTCCCTCTTGGCCGTTCCGGTATCGGCCCTGGCATCGATTGTCGTGACCCGACGCTCGCAGAAATACTTCGTGCGGCAGTGGGAGGCCACGGGCGATGTGAACTCACTCGTGGAGGAAACGGCAACAGGCCGCGAGGCCATCAAGCTTTTCAACGCCCAGCCCGCCATGGCGGCCCGCTTCGCTGCCCACAACGATGGCCTGTACGCCGCCAGTTCCAAGGCACAGTTCGCTTCGGGATTGCTGGTACCGCTCATGGCTTTCGTGTCGAACGCCAGCTATGTGGGGGTTGCGATCGTTGGCGCCCTCCAATTCCTTGCCGGAGCGATGAGTATCGGCGGCATTCAAGCGTTCATCCAATTCAACCGGCTCTTCAGCCAGCCGCTTGGCCAGATCGGCGGCATGGCCCAGGTACTGCAATCGTGCGCAGTTTCCGCGAGCAGGGTCTTCGAACTGTTGGACGCCGATGAAATAACGGGGGAGCCTGGGGAACCGGGCGCTGGTTCGCGGGCCGACGCCGGCCCGGGCTTTGATGGGCGGTTTGATCTTCCTGCCGGGAGGGTTGCCTTCGAACGCATCTCCTTCAGCTACCGGCCGGATGCCCCCCTGATCCAGGACCTGTCCTTCCATGTTGAACCGGGACAAACGGTGGCGATCGTCGGGCACACCGGAGCGGGCAAGACCACGCTGGTCAGCCTCCTCATGCGCTTCCACGAACTCGCATCCGGGAGGATCACGATCGACGGCATGGACATCGCCGGCATGCGCCGTGACGCGCTCCGCCGGAATTTCGGCGTCGTCCTCCAGGACCCGTGGATTTTCACCGGGACCATCAGGGAGAACATCGAGTATGGACGTCCAGGTGCCAGCGAGGCCGAAATCGTGGCCGCCGCCGAGGCGAGCCACGTTGACCACTTTGTCCGCTCGCTGCCCAACGGGTATTCAACCATGCTCAGCAACGGAGGAGATCCCCTCAGCCAGGGCCAAAGGCAATTGCTGAGCATCGCGCGCGCACGGCTCTCCGGGCGCCCCATCCTGATCCTGGACGAGGCGACAAGTTCGGTGGATACCCGCACTGAAGTCCTTATCCGGCAAGCGATGCACAGGCTGCGGAGCAACAAGACGTCATTCGTCATTGCGCACCGCTTGTCCACCATCCGCGACGCTGATCTAATTCTCGTCATGGACCACGGACGGATCGTTGAACACGGCACCCATCATTCCCTGCTGGAGCTTGGCGGGCACTATGCCCGCTTGCATGAAGCACAGTTTGCCTCGGGAGGCGGGGAGCTCGCCGAGATGCCCGTGAGGTCCGCCAAGCATCGCGCCGGCCAGGGCGGCAGGGAAGCCTCATGAGTCCGCTTGAGTTTCCAGGTTCCTGGCGTCCCAACCAGTCCAGCACCGTTGCCCTGTACGAGCAGCTTCGGCTCCGCATCATCGAATTGGCCGACGGCGGCACCCTGGCTGTCGGCAGCAAACTTCCGGCTGTACGGAGCTTGGCCGAACAGTTGGATGTGGCTCCCCACACGGTGGCCCGTGCCTACAAGGAACTTGAAGCTGCGGGAGTAGTCGCAACCCGTGGGCGCAACGGAACAGTCGTGTGCGCCCGGGATGACCGCTGGAGCGCATTGGCGGCAGTCGCTGCGAGCTACTCCGCGGCGGCCAAGGCGCAGGGCGCCAGTTTCGCCGAGGCGGTGCAGCTTCTGGCTGCCGCTTACGACGCCGATTGATACCCGTCAGTAGGCCGTGGGATGCCGCATGGAAATTCGAAGAAGTTTTCGATTAGCATTAGTGGGTGCCTAAAGCCGTAGCTGAAGTCCCTGCCGTCGAATCCTTCGCAAGCGTTTCCGCGCAACCACCCGCCGCGCCCGTAAGACATGACCTGTCCCGGCTCGTGGTCAAGGGAGCGCGTGAACACAACCTCCGCAACGTCGATCTCGACCTTCCCCGTGACGCCATGATTGTTTTCACGGGCTTGTCCGGATCCGGCAAGTCGTCCCTGGCTTTCGACACCATCTTCGCCGAGGGCCAACGCCGGTACGTGGAGTCACTGTCTGCCTATGCCCGCCAGTTCCTGGGCCAAGTGGACAAGCCGGACGTGGATTTCATCGAGGGCCTTTCCCCGGCAGTCTCCATCGACCAGAAGTCCACGAGCAAGAACCCGCGCTCCACGGTGGGCACCATCACCGAGATCTACGACTACATGCGCCTTCTCTGGGCACGTGTCGGCCGGCCGCATTGCCCGGTGTGCCACGAACCGATCACGCGCCAGACGCCGCAGCAGATCGTGGACCAGTTGCTGGAGCTCGAAACCGGCACCCGCTTCCAGATCCTCGCTCCCGTCGTCCGCGGACGCAAGGGCGAATTCGTCGAGCTCTTCAAGGAGCTCACCGCCAAGGGCTACTCACGCGCCCGGGTGGACGGACACCTCGTCCAGCTGAGCGATCCGCCCAAGCTCGGCAAGCAATTCAAGCACTCGATTGAAGTTGTCGTGGACCGTCTGGTGGTCAAGGAAGGAATCAGCCAACGGCTGACCGACTCGATCGAAACCGCGCTCGGACTTGCCGAAGGCCGCGTGCTGGTCGAGTTCGTGGACCTCGATACCAAAGACCCCGCACGGATCAGGGCTTTCTCCGAAAACCTTGCCTGCCCCAATGAACACCCGCTGGCCATCGACGAAATCGAGCCACGCTCGTTTTCCTTCAACAACCCCTTCGGCGCCTGTGCGGCCTGCAGCGGTATCGGCACCAAGCTCGAAGTCGATGAGGAATTGGTGGTCCCCAACCCGGAACTGTCCTTGAACCAGGGTGCCATCGCGCCTTGGTCCCTCGGCACTGCCACCACGGAGTACTGGAACCGCCTCCTCGAGGGCCTCGCCCTGGAGCTCGACTTCTCCATGGACACCGCCTGGGAAAAGCTGCCGCAGGAAGTGCGGCAAACGGTCCTGCATGGCAAAGACCACAAGGTGGTGGTGCAGTACCGCAACAGGTTCGGCCGGGAGCGCAAGTACAGCACGGGCTTCGAAGGCGCCATCCAGTACGTCCACCGCAAGCACGGCGAAACGGACTCGGATTGGGCGCGCGACCGCTACGAAGAGTACATGCGGCAGATTCCTTGCCCGGAATGCAACGGCGCCCGGCTTAACCCGGCCTCGCTCTCCGTGCTGATCAACGGCAAGTCCATCGCCGAAGTAGCGGCCCTTCCGATGCGGGACTGCGCGGACTTCCTCGGCAGCCTCACGCTTACTGACCGCGAGGCCCAGATCGCCCACCAGGTCCTCAAGGAGATCCAGGCCCGCTTGACATTCCTCCTGGACGTCGGACTCGAATACCTGAATCTCGAACGGCCGTCCGGAACGCTCTCCGGCGGCGAAGCACAGCGCATCCGGCTCGCGACACAGATCGGCTCCGGCTTGGTAGGCGTGCTGTACGTCCTCGACGAGCCGTCCATCGGACTGCACCAAAAAGACAACCGCCGCCTCATCGAGACGCTGACGAGGCTTCGCGACCTGGGCAACACACTGATCGTGGTCGAACACGACGAAGACACCATCCACGAGGCCGACTGGGTGGTGGACATTGGACCCGGCGCCGGCGAGCACGGCGGCCAGGTGGTTCACTCCGGTTCCTACAAGGAGCTCCTGGAAAACACGAACTCGCTGACCGGCGACTATTTGTCCGGACGGCGCAAGATCGACATCCCCGCAAAGCGGCGCAAGTACGACAAGAAGCGCGAGCTCAAGGTCATCGGCGCACGCGAAAACAACCTGAACAACGTCGACGCCGCCTTCCCGCTGGGCCTCTTCACGGCAGTCACGGGAGTCAGTGGTTCAGGGAAGTCCACCCTGGTGAACGAGATCCTTTACAAGGTGCTTGCCAACAAGCTCAATGGGGCAAAGCAGGTCGCCGGCCGGCATCGCTCCGTGCAGGGCCTTGAGCACCTCGACAAGGTGGTTCACGTGGACCAGAGCCCCATCGGGCGGACCCCGCGTTCCAACCCGGCCACCTACACCGGCGTCTTCGACAACATCCGGAAGCTCTTCGCGGAGACCACCGAAGCCAAGGTCCGCGGATACCAGCCGGGACGCTTCTCGTTCAACGTCAAGGGCGGCCGCTGTGAGGCGTGCTCCGGTGACGGCACCCTGAAGATCGAGATGAACTTCCTGCCGGACGTCTATGTTCCCTGCGAGGTGTGCCATGGCGCGCGCTACAACCGGGAGACCTTGGAGGTCCACTACAAGGGCAAGACCATCGCCGACGTCCTCAACATGCCCATCGAGGAGGGGGCCGAGTTCTTTGCGGCATTCACCCCTATCGCCCGGCATTTGAACACCCTCGTCGACGTCGGCCTCGGCTATGTCCGGCTCGGGCAGCCCGCCACCACGCTTTCCGGCGGCGAGGCGCAGCGCGTGAAGCTGGCCTCGGAACTGCAGAAGCGTTCGAATGGCAGGAGCGTCTACGTGTTGGACGAGCCCACCACGGGCCTCCATTTCGAGGACATCCGCAAGCTGCTCATGGTGCTGCAGGGCTTGGTGGACAAGGGCAACACGGTCATCACCATCGAACACAACCTTGACGTTATCAAGTCCGCCGACTGGATTGTGGACCTTGGCCCGAATGGCGGTTCAGGCGGTGGACGCGTCGTGGCAACGGGCACCCCCGAACAGGTTGCCAAGTCGACGGAAAGCCATACCGCTACCTTCCTCGCAGAGATTCTCGCCTAGTCCTGGGTGAACGGCCGGGGGAAATTTCGAGTGCGCTCGAAGAATTCCCTGGCCGGCATGTGAGTTTCAGGCATGCCTCAACTCGTGAGAAACTAACCCGGTGACTCAAACAATGGTGCCCGTAATCTTTGATCTGGACGGCACCCTTGTCGATCCTGCAGGTGGCATAACCGGCGGCATCGCCGCGGCCCTGGGCGAAATGGGCCTCCGTGTCCCGGAACAAGCCGTGCTGGACTCCATGGTCGGACCCAAGCTCAGCGATTCCCTGGAGCACATTGCCGGGGTTCCCGCGGGAAAAGTCGACGAAGTCATCGGGCTGTACCGCGGCTACTACCGTTCCGAGGGAATAGGCCAAAGCCGGCTCTATCCGGGCATCCGTGAGCTCCTGGAGTTCTTCGCGGAGTCCCGGCGGCCGGTTGCGGTGGCCACCCAGAAACCCCAGGGCCTGGCACGCGTCGTCCTGGAGCACCACGGCATTGCCGGTTTCTTCGCCTCCATCTGCGGCGCTTCGGACGACGAGTCAATGGCCGCCAATACGGCTCCGGGCAAAGTGGCAATCGTTGGTGCGGCGCTGGCCACCTTGCATTCCCAGCCTGCCGTGATGGTCGGGGACCGCCACCAGGACGTTGCAGGTGCCATGGCCAACGGACTCGACTGCATCGGGGTCAGTTGGGGATTCGCGCCCGACGGCGAGCTTCGGGAGGCGGGCGCCGTCGCCGTCGTCGACACCGCGGAGCAGCTGCTGAAGAAGATCGAAGAACTTGACGCTGTCCGCGCGGCGGCCCTGAGCGAGGTGCAGAACGATGGAAGCCTTTGATGTCATCCGCTGGACCACGCGCGGACTGATCTCCGGCACGTGCAGGCCCACGGTCATCGGCCTGGAGAACGTGCCCAAGGAAGGGCCGTTCATTGTGGCCCCGAACCATTTGTCCTTTCTCGACAGCGTGATCGTCCAGGCCCTGATGCCCCGTCCGGTGGGCTTCTTTGCCAAAGCCGAATACTTCACCACCACAGGCTTCAAGGGGCGCGCGATGAAGGCGTTCTTTCAGGCCGTTGGATCCATTCCTGTGGAACGTGGAGAGCAGGCAGCCAGCGTGCAGGCCCTCAAGACCCTCCTGGACATCCTGGAGAACGGCAGGGGCATCGGAATCTATCCGGAAGGGACCCGCTCCCGTGACGGCTTGCTGTACCGGGGGCGTACCGGCGTCGGCTGGCTCGCCCTGACCACGGGTGCGCCCGTCATTCCGGTCGGCCTGATCGGCACGGACAAGCTGCAGCCGGTGGACCGCAATACTGTCCGTCCGCAGCATTTCACCATGAAGGTCGGCGAGCCGCTCTATTTCGAGAAGACAGGTCCGGACCATTCCTTGCCTGCCCGGCGCGAAGTGACTGACAAGATCATGGATGCCATCGCGGTGTTGAGCGGCCAGGAACGCTCAGCGAGCTACAACCAGAGCAAGTCCGCGGAGTAGCTTCGGCGGGCCGGTCGGCCCGTACGGGGGAGTGCGATTCCCTTACTAGACTGGATGCGTGGCAGATCCAGCGAGTTATCGACCCCAGACCGGAGAAATCCCCACCACCCCCGGCGTCTATCGGTTCCGGGATCCGCATGGCCGTGTCATCTACGTGGGCAAGGCGAAAAACCTCCGTTCCCGGTTGAACTCATACTTCGCCAACCCTGCCGGCTTGCTGCCGAAGACGTATGCCATGGTGCACGCCGCCAGCAGCGTCGAGTGGACCATGGTGGGCAGCGAGCTGGAGTCGCTCCAACTGGAATACACCTGGATCAAGGAATTCAAGCCGCGCTTCAACGTGGTCTTCCGGGACGACAAGACCTATCCGTACCTCGCCGTGAGCATGGGGGAGAAGCTCCCGCGGGTCCAGGTCATGCGCGGTGAACGCCGCAAGGGAACCCGCTACTTCGGGCCGTACACGGCCGGGGCCATCCGCGAGACCATGGACACCTTGCTGCGGGTCTTTCCGGTCCGCAGCTGCAGTCCCGGCGTGCTGAAGCGGGCCCAGGCCAGCGGCCGGCCGTGCTTGCTTGGCTACATCGACAAATGCTCGGCCCCGTGCGTCGGCCGCGTCACCGCGGAGGAGCACCGGGCGATTGCCGAAGACTTCTGCTCGTTCATGGGCGGCGAAGCGAAACGCTTCATCACGCGCCTCGAAAAGGACATGGGCGCCGCCGTCGCCGAGCTGGACTACGAGCGGGCGGCCCGGATCCGGGACGACATCGTTGCGCTGCGCAAAGTGTTCGAGCGCAACGCCGTCGTGCTTTCGGAAGACACGGACGCCGATGTTTTCGCCCTGCACGAAGACGACCTCGAGGCTTCCGTGCAGGTTTTCCATGTCAGGGGTGGCCGGGTGCGCGGCCAACGGGGCTGGGTCGTCGAGAAGGTCGAAGACGCCACCACTCCGGAGCTTATCGAGCACTTGCTGCAGCAGGTTTACGGGGAGGACAGCGACAACCAGGGCCGCATTCCCCGCGAAGTCCTCGTGCCCGAGATCCCGAGCAACCACCATGAGCTGCTTGAATGGCTCGGCGGCCTGAGGGGCGCCAAGGTGGATATCCGGGTGCCGCAGCGCGGCGACAAGGCTGCCCTCATGTCCACCGTCCGGGAAAACGCCGAGCAGGCGCTGAAGCTTCACAAAGTCCGGCGTGCCGGCGACATCACCGTCCGCTCCCAGGCGCTCCAGGAACTGCAGGAAGCCCTGGAGCTTCCCGTGCCGCTGCTCCGGATCGAGTGCTACGACATTTCCCATGTGCAGGGCACCAACGTGGTTGCGTCGATGGTGGTGGTGGAGGACGGACTCCCCAAGAAAGCCGACTACCGGAAGTTCTCCATCACCGGCGCTGCGGCAACAGACGATACGGCGGCGATGCACGACGTCCTGACCAGGCGTTTCAGGCACTACCTGCAGGACAAATCAGCCCAGCTTCCGAAGAGCGGAGAGGTTCCGAACCCCGGCGCCGGGGAACCGCCGTCGGAGGACGCCGCCCTCACGGGAGCCAAGGCGAAATTCGCCTATCCGCCCAACCTCGTCGTCGTCGACGGCGGGCAGCCCCAGGTGAACGCGGCCGCGCGGGCACTCGCGGAACTGGGGATCGACGACGTCTATGTCGTGGGCCTCGCCAAGCGCCTCGAAGAAGTCTGGTTGCCGAACAGCGACTTCCCGGTGATCCTGCCGCGCACTTCGCAGGGACTCTACCTGCTCCAGCGCATCCGCGACGAAGCCCACCGGTTCGCCATCACCTTCCACCGGCAGAAGCGCGGCAAGGCCATGACGGTCTCGGCCCTCGACGGCGTTCCGGGCCTCGGCGAGGCCAAACGGAAGGCACTTGTGGCCCATTTCGGTTCCCTCAAGAAGATCAAGGCGGCAACGGCCCTCGAGCTCACGGCCGCGAAGGGGATCGGCCCGGCGCTGGCTGAAGCCGTCGTCAACCATCTGGCCGCAGCAGGTGCCTCCGGAGAGGCTGCTCCTGCAGTGAACATGACCACCGGCGAAATCCTTGAAATTTAGCTAGGGTAATAAGCGGACCGCTCCCGAAAGCGGTCCGCCTTTGGGCCATCCCACAAACTTTGGACCATCTCAGAAACGGGGAAACTTGATGTCAGAGCCAACAGCAGGATCCGGCGCGGAGCAGGACGGTCTGGTACCCGTCAAGCCTGTCGAAGCGGAACTGCTGGTGGTGACCGGCATGTCCGGAGCAGGCCGCAGCACGGCATCGGACGCCCTGGAGGACCACGGCTGGTACGTCGTCGAAAACCTCCCGCCCCAGATGCTCGGAACGCTGGCGGAAATCGTCTCGCACGCGCCCCAGTCCATCCCCAAGCTCGCCGTCGTCGTGGACGTACGCAGCAAAGGCCTCTTCACCGATATCAGGACGGCGCTCGGGGCGCTCAGCGCCAGTGGAATCACCTTCCGCCTCCTCTTCCTGGATGCCAGCGACAACGTCCTGGTGCGCCGCTTTGAGCAGGGCCGGCGCCCGCATCCGCTCCAAGGCGGTGGCCGGATCCTGGACGGAATCGCGGCGGAACGCGACGTACTGAAGGAACTCCGGGAATCGGCCGACGTCGTCCTGGATACCAGTACGTACAACGTCCACGGCCTGGCGACCGCCATCACTGAACTCTTCACCGACACAGGCCCTGTGGCGTTGCGCTTGAACATCATGAGCTTCGGCTTCAAATATGGATTGCCCGTCGACGCCAACTTCGTCGCGGACGCGCGCTTCATTCCCAACCCGCACTGGGTTCCGAAACTGCGTCCGCACACGGGACTCGACGCCGACGTCAGCGATTATGTCCTCGGGGCCGATGGAGTCAAGGACTTCATCGACCGCTATGTCCTTGCCTTGGAGCCCGTCCTCGACGGCTACCGGACGGAAAACAAGCACTACGCCACGATTGCCGTCGGTTGCACGGGCGGGAAGCACCGTTCAGTCGCGGTCGCCGTCGAACTTTCCAAACGGCTGGCGCAATATCCCCGCGTCACCGTCACCACAAGCCACCGCGATCTGGGTCGCGAGTAATGGGGGTCCTCACCGGACCCCTGCCGCTGGTTCCACCGAAGGGCGCCCCGGGCAGCCAGCCTGCGAAGGGTCCCACAGTGGTGGCGCTCGGCGGCGGACACGGGCTTTCCGCCTCGCTGTCGGCGCTGCGGCTGCTGACCTCGGAGCTGACCGCGATCGTCACCGTTGCCGACGACGGCGGATCCTCCGGGCGGTTGCGCGAGGAGTACGGCGTCCTTCCGCCCGGCGATCTTCGCATGGCGCTGAGCGCCCTGTGCGACGACACCGACTGGGGGCGCACCTGGCGGGATGTCATGCAGCATCGCTTCAAGACGCCGAGCGGCCGCCAAGGTTCCCTCGACGACCATGCCATGGGGAACCTGCTCATTGTCACCCTCTGGGAGCTTTTGGGCGACGCCGTCGCGGGCCTGAAATGGGCAGGTGCGCTTTTGGGTGCCCGCGGCCAGGTCCTCCCGATGTCCTCCCAACCGCTGAACATCGAAGGCGACGTCCGTGTGCCGTTGCCCGGGGGCGGGTACGAACTCCAGTCCGTCAAGGGCCAGGCCAAGTGCGCCGTTGCCGGATCGCTCGAAAACGTCAGGCTCCTCCCGGAAGATGCGCGCGCCTGCATCGAAGCGCTGACTGCCATCGAGCTTGCGGACTGGATCATTCTGGGTCCCGGCTCCTGGTATACCTCCGTGTTGCCGCATTTGCTGCTGCCCGAAATGCGCCAGGCCTTGTGCGACACACCCGCCAAACGCTGCCTCACGATGAACCTGGCCATGGACACCAAGGAGACCTCCGGGATGTCCGCTGCTGACCACCTGGATGCCTTGCGCCACTACGCGCCTGAGTTCAGCGTGGACGTTGTCCTGGCCGATCCGTCGTCGATATCGGACCTCAAGGAATTCGAACGCGCGGCCGGGATGATCGGTGCCGAGGTGGTCTTGGGTAAAGTGGGGGCGTCGAGCCGCCGTCCAGTCCACGACCCGCTGCGTCTGGCATCGGCGTATCACGATATCTTCGGGAATAGTTAGGAACATGCGATGGCACTGACCGCATCGGTCAAGGAAGAACTTTCCCGGCTGGACATCAAGAAGTCGTCCGTCCGCAAGGCCGAAGTCTCGGCCATGCTGCGTTTTGCCGGCGGACTGCACATCATTTCGGGCCGCCTCGTGATCGAGGCAGAGGTTGACCTCGCCTCGACGGCGCGGCGGCTGCGCGCGGCGATCGCCGAAGTCTACGGGCACCAGAGCGAGATCATCGTCGTCTCCGGCGGGGGTCTCCGGCGCGGTAGCCGCTATGTCGTCCGGGTAGTGCGCGACGGCGAAGCGCTCGCCCGCCAGACCGGCCTCCTGGACGGCCGCGGACGGCCTGTGCGTGGCTTGCCGTCCGCCGTCGTCAACGGCTCGGCGTCGGACGCGGAGGCTGTGTGGCGCGGCGCGTTCCTGGCCCACGGTTCCCTCACCGAACCCGGCCGGTCCTCATCGCTCGAGGTCACATGTCCCGGACCGGAATCTGCACTTGCCCTGGTAGGCGCTGCCCGGCGCCTCGGCATCCAGGCCAAGGCGCGGGAAGTGCGTGGAGTGGATCGCGTGGTCATCCGTGACGGCGATACCATTGCCGCTCTGCTCACCCGGATGGGCGCCCATGACGCCCTCATGGTGTGGGAGGAACGCCGCATGCGGAAGGAAGTCCGGGCCACGGCCAACCGCCTGGCGAACTTCGACGACGCCAACCTGCGGCGTTCGGCCCAGGCTGCCGTCGCCGCCGGTGCGCGCGTGGACAGGGCCTTGGAAATCCTGGGCGACGACGTCCCCGACCACCTCAAGTACGCGGGCGAGCTCCGGGTGGCCCACAAGCAGGCCAGCCTGGATGAATTGGGCCGGCTTGCCGATCCGCCCATGACCAAGGACGCCATCGCGGGAAGGATCCGCCGGCTCCTGGCCATGGCAGACAAGAGGGCCGGTGACCTCGGGATCCCGGGCACTGAGGCAAATGTGACCCCCGAAATGATGGACGAATAAAGCTCCCGTCCTAGAATCGGGAGAGTGTAGATTTCCGGCCGGTTCGCCGGTCGGATGAACAAAACGAGAGTTACCAACCGGACCCCGGTCCACTGCATTGGAGGATTTCGTGACAGAGTACGTACTGCCCGAGCTCGGCTACGACTACGCAGCACTTGAGCCGCACATTTCGGCGAAGATCATGGAGCTGCACCACAGCAAGCACCACGCTGCCTATGTAGCAGGCGCCAACAACGCTTTGGCCCAGTTGGCCGAGGCCCGCGACAAGGGCGACTTCGCCAACATCAACCGCCTCTCCAAGGACCTCGCGTTCCACACCGGTGGCCACATCAACCACTCCGTGTTCTGGAACAACATCTCCCCGGACGGCGGCGACAAGCCCGAGGGTGAGCTGGCTGCAGCCATCGACGATGCCTTCGGCTCCTTCGATGCATTCCGCGCCCAGTTCACTGCAGCCGCCCTCGGCCTGCAGGGATCCGGCTGGGGCTTCCTCGCATACGAGCCCATCGGTGGCAACCTGCTCATCGAACAGCTCTACGACCAGCAGGGCAACGTCGCCGTCGGCACCACGCCCCTGCTCATGCTGGACATGTGGGAGCACGCGTTCTACCTGGATTACGTCAACGTCAAGGCTGACTATGTCAAGGCTTTCTGGAACATCGTCAACTGGGCTGACGTCGCGAAGCGCTTCGAAGCGGCCCGCGCGAACGCCACAGGGCTGATTGTCCTCTAGGGAAACTCCTGCTACATCGGTGCGTGACGCGGAATACACAAGGATGTAACAAACTTCACATTCAGGTGAATTTCGCCCAAATACCGGATTGTCTGCCCCCGCAGTTGCGGGGGCAGACGTAGTTAAACGTAAGATGGGTCACGGAAGGCGGTTAGCCTTCAGCAATGTGGCTGGTCGCCCTCCGATCTGATAATCACTTCTGCCCAATGATGTGCGGGAATTGTTAGTTGGAATCAAGATCCGACTCACTAGGTGTGCTTGCAAGAGCACCAAGGAGACTGAATAGTGACCACCCGTATTGGTATCAACGGCTTTGGCCGCATCGGCCGCAACTACTTCCGCGCAGCACTCGCCCAGGGTGCAGACCTCGAAATTGTTGCGGTCAACGACCTCACGAGTCCCGAGGCGCTTGCCCACCTTCTGAAGTACGACTCCGTCGGCGGTCGACTGACCGAGACCGTTGAAGTCAAAGAGGGCAACCTCATTGTCGACGGCAGCATCATCAAGGTCCTTGCCGAGCGCGATCCTGCGAACCTCCCCTGGGGCGAACTGGGCGTTGACATTGTCATCGAGTCCACGGGCTTCTTCACCAAGGCTGCCGCCGCACAGAAGCACATCGATGCAGGTGCCAAGAAGGTCCTGATCTCCGCGCCTGCTTCCGACGAGGACATCACCATCGTCATGGGCGTCAACCACGAGCTCTACGACCCCGCGGCACACCACATCATTTCCAACGCTTCATGCACCACCAACTGCCTCGGCCCGCTGGCCAAGGTCGTCAACGACGCCTTCGGCATCGAGCGTGGCCTGATGACCACGGTGCACGCCTACACGGCAGACCAGAACCTGCAGGACGGCCCCCACAGCGACCTTCGCCGTGCACGCGCCGCAGCGATCAACATGGTTCCCACCTCCACGGGTGCCGCCAAGGCGATCGGCCTCGTCCTCCCGGAGCTGAAGGGCAAGCTCGACGGCTACGCCATCCGCGTTCCGGTCCCGACGGGTTCCGCCACGGACCTCACCGTGACCGTCTCCCGCGAAGTGACCGTTGAGGAAGTCAACGCCGCTCTCAAGGCAGCTTCCGAGACCGAGCAGTTCAAGGGCATCCTGAGCTACACGGCAGATCCGATCGTTTCTTCGGACATCGTCGGCGATCCCTCTTCTTCGATCTTCGACTCCGGCCTCACCAAGGTCATCGGCAACCAGATCAAGGTTGTTTCCTGGTATGACAACGAATGGGGCTACTCCAACCGCCTCGTTGACCTCACGGAGCTCGTCGCATCCAAGCTGGGCTAGGGTAGACACATGACTTCTCACACCCTCAACGAACTGATCGCTGAAGGTGTCCGCGGGCGGTACATTCTTGTCAGAAGTGACCTGAATGTGCCGCTCGACGGCTCTACAGTGACCGACGACGGCCGCATCAAGGCCTCCCTCCCGGTCATCGAAAAGCTCTCGGACGCCGGTGCCCGCGTGCTCGTCACGGCCCATCTGGGACGCCCCAAGGGCGCTCCGGAGGCCAAGTACTCCCTCAAGCCCGCGGTAGCGCGGCTTGCGGAGCTCGCGCCATTCAAGGTCCAGCTCGCGGAAGACACCGTCGGTGAGTCCGCCAAGGAGCTGGCCCGGTCTTTGGGCGACGGGGACGTCCTTGTCCTGGAAAACGTCCGCTTCGACGCCCGCGAGACCAGCAAGGACGACGCCGAGCGCGGCGCCTTCGCCGATGAGCTCGTGGCCCTGACCGGTGACAACGGTGCCTTCGTGGATGACGCCTTCGGGGCCGTCCACCGCAAGCACGCCAGCGTTTATGATGTCGCCACCCGGCTTCCTTCCTACCAGGGGGACCTCGTGCGCACCGAGGTGGAGGTTCTTCGCAAACTCACCACGGATACCCAGCGCCCGTACGTCGTGGTTCTCGGGGGATCCAAGGTCTCGGACAAGCTCGCTGTGATCGACAACCTCCTGGGCAAGGCTGACACCATCCTCGTCGGCGGCGGAATGCTCTTCACGTTCCTCGCGGCGGTTGGGCACAAGGTGGCGGGCAGCTTGCTCGAAGCCGACCAGATCCCCGTGGTCCAGGACTACCTCAAGCGCGCGTCCGACGCCGGTACCGCCTTCGTCATCCCGACCGACGTCGTGGTCGCCAGCCGCTTCGCCGCGGACGCTGAACACGAAGTGGTTGCAGCAGACGCGATCGAAGACAGCTCGTTCGGGGCTTCCGGCATCGGCCTGGACATCGGACCGGTATCCGCAGCGGCTTTCGCCGAGCAGATCAAGGCCGCCAAGACCGTCTTCTGGAACGGCCCCATGGGCGTCTTCGAATTCGAAGCCTTCTCGGGCGGCACCCGTGCCATCGCCCAGGCTTTGACCGAAACGCAGGCATTCACCGTGGTAGGCGGCGGCGACTCCGCCGCAGCTGTCCGGACCCTCGGTTTCGAGGACTCCCAGTTCGGACACATCTCCACCGGCGGCGGCGCCAGCCTGGAATACCTTGAAGGCAAGGATCTTCCCGGCCTGAGCGTTCTGGACCGCTAAGGCTACACGGCCGGCGGGGCGCCTTTCCTGGAAGGCAAGCGCCCCGCCGGCTTTCCCTATCTCAACGCATCTTTGGAGCACACGTGACAACTTCTGCCAACGGAAACTTCATCCGCAAGCCCTTCATCGCCGGTAACTGGAAGATGAACATGGACCACGTCCAAGGCATCACCCTGCTGCAGAAGCTGGCATGGACCTTGTCCGACGCCAAGCACGACTATAGCCGGGTGGAGGTTTCGGTCTTCCCGCCGTTTACCGACCTGCGCGGTGTGCAGACCCTTGTTCAGGGCGACGAACTGGACGTCGTCTACGGCGGCCAGGACCTTTCGCAATTCGACTCCGGTGCATACACAGGCGATATCTCCGGGCAGTTCCTCAACAAGCTTGGCTGCGCCTACGTCCTCGTGGGACACAGCGAACGCCGCACCATCCACAACGAGGACGACCAGGTCCTCAACGCGAAGGTCAAAGCCGCCTTCCGCCACGACGTCACGCCCGTCCTGTGTGTCGGCGAGGGCCTTGAGGTCCGCCAGGCCGGCACCCATGTGGAGCACACGCTCGCCCAGCTGCGCGCCGGCGTCGAAGGCCTCTCCGTGGAGCAAGCAGGCGAACTGGTTGTCGCGTACGAGCCTGTCTGGGCCATTGGGACCGGAGAAGTCGCTGGTCCCGAAGACGCGCAGGAGATGTGCGCGGCGATCCGTTCGGAGCTCGCCTCATTGTTCGACGATGCGGTGGCCGGCAAGACCCGCCTCCTCTACGGCGGCTCGGTCAAGGCTAACAACGCGGCAGCAATCATGGCCGAAAGCGACGTCGACGGTTTGCTCGTGGGTGGCGCGAGCCTGGACCCCGCCGAGTTTGCTAACATTGTCAGGTTCGAGAGCCACCTCAGCGCGGCTTAGTCCGTTTTAGGTTCCGCTCCCGTTTTCCGCTCTTCTGAAAGGCCGTCGTGGACGTTCTTCAAGTTATTCTGCAGATCCTGCTGGGCATCACCAGTCTTCTGCTGACGCTGCTCATCCTCCTCCACAAGGGGCGGGGCGGCGGGTTGTCCGATATGTTTGGCGGTGGCATGAGCTCAGGATTGAGTTCTTCAGGTGTCGCAGAGCGAAACCTCAACCGCTTCACCATTGTTTTGGGCTGCACTTGGGGCGTCGTCATCATCGGGCTTGGCCTCATCATGCGTTTCACTTCGGGCGGAGACTCCTAGCACTGCCCCTGTCGGGATCCTCCGATTAGACTAGGCTGCATGGCCTTCATCGCCATGCAGCCGAACTCTCAAGGGGATCGACGATGGTTCATGGTACTTCCGGATTCCGGGGCACACGGGCCGGCGTAACAGCCGGATCGGCCCCGAGGAACCAACCCGACTCTGTTGTTGGCGAAAGCCTGCCGCGTATTCGTGTTCCCTATTGGTGCGCCAAGGGACATGAAACGCGGCTTGTTTTCGTTAAGCTCCCGGAAGATCAGATCCCGATTCGGTGGGACTGCCCTAAATGTGGCCTGATTGCCGTGCGCGAGCAGGGCGAGGCCACCATGGAACGTGCGGACGAGGAAGTCTTCAAGAGCCACCTGGACTACGTTAAAGAAAGACGCTCCAGCCAAGACGCGGAGATTGTCCTGGCCGGAGCGCTCAAGCGGCTACGCGCCCGCGGGATCCTTGCGGATGAGCTGCTGGGGGACACGTGAGGCCGCGTTTTCATCGATGAGCCATAGGGTCCTCGACCGGCCGCTAGGACCGGAGGCGGGAACCTGGACCGGGTTGGCCCCTGCGAGGGCCAGTCCCACAGCCCCGGCCTTGTCCTCGCCTGCCACGACCATCCAGATTTCCTCGGCGGAATTGATCGCGGGCAACGTCAGCGAAATCCTCGACGGCGGCGGCTTGGGGGAGTTCTCGACCCCCACGACCGTACGGTCCTTCACGCGGATACCCGCTTGCTCGGGGAAGAGCGACGCAATGTGCGCATCCGGACCCACACCGAGGAGCAGGACGTCGAAGCGCGGCAACTCACCGGCCTCCTCTGGACGGTTGTCCGAAGCGTCGGCGGCGTGCTCGGCGGCGGCTGCGGCCTTGAGCCGGGCCGCGTAGTCCGCTGCGGCCTCGTCCGCCGTGTCGAACTCGTCCGTTGAACCCGGTTCGTGCACCCGGGCCGGGTCAACCGGCAAGCTGGCAAGCAACGCCTCACGCGCCTGAACGGTGTTGCGGTCCGTGCTGTCCTTGCCAACGAAGCGCTCGTCACCCCACCAGAAGTTCACCCTGGACCAGTCAACAGCCGGCGCCGCGGGCGAGTCGGCAACCGCTTTCAGGGTGCCGATGCCCACGGTACCGCCGGTGAGGACCACAGTGGCTTCCCCGTGTTTGTCCTGGATGTCCACCAGCTTGGTGATGAGCCGCGCTGCGATCGCGGCCATCAGGACGGCGGAGTCGGGATGGATGCTTACTCTGGGGTCGGCGCTCACTGGGACGGTCACTCCTTGCTATTGGTTCGGGGCAGTCCCATAGTAATCACTTCTCCGAAGACATCGTCCGGATCAAGGCGACGCAATTCTTCGGCGAGGCAGTCCCGGAGGCTTCGGCGGGGCAGGGAGATCCGCTGGGCGGGCTGGCCCGGCTGGGTCAGTTCCGCCACGGTGAGGCCCGGGCGGACCAGCTGGACGTCGCCCGTGGCGCGGCTCAGCCGCACCCTGCGGATGCCGGTTCCCGCCGGGTCGGCGACGATCTGGACCGGTGCGTCGAGGAACAGGGTGAGCCAGGCGGCCAGCAGCAGGGTGCTGGGGGAGTCCGAAGCGCCCTCGACGGCGATGGCCGTGACGGGGGATTCGTCCACCTGGTCCAGGGCTGCCGCGAGCTGGAGGCGCCAGTTGGTCAGGCGTGTCCAGGCGAGGTCGGTGTCGCCTGCCCGGTACGTTTTCCGGATCCGGGCCAAGGCCGCCGCGGGGTCGGCCTCGTTGGCCGAGTCCGTGATGCGGCGGTGCGCGATGCGTCCGATCGAAGTCTCGCAGGCGTTCTCGGGTGCGCCGTGCGGCCACCAGGCCACGATCGGCGCGTCCGGGAGGAGCAGTGCGGCGACGAGGGACTCGCTTTCCTTGGCGAGCTCGCCGTAGCCGCGCAGCACGATGACCTCGGAGGCTCCGGCGTCCCCGCCCACCCGGATCTGGGCGTCGAGGCGGTTGGGCGCTTCGCTGCCTGCGTCCGCGAGGACGATGATCCGGCAGGGGTGTTCGCGGCTGGCCTCGTTGGCTGCCTCGATGGCTTCTTCCTCGAGGCCGGACTTCGTGACGACCACGAGGGTCAGGACGCGTCCAAGGGCGATCACCCCTCCCTGCTCGCGCAGGGAGGTGATCTTCTTGGAGATCTTGGAGGTGGTGGTGTCGGGAAGATCTACGATCATGGCCTTCTCCAGGTTCGTCCGTCGCGGGCAAGCAGTTCGTCGGCCGAGGCCGGGCCCCAGCTGCCGGGAGCGTAGGGTTCGGGCTGTTCGTCGAGTCCGGCCCAGTATTCCTCGAAGGGGTCGAGGATCTTCCAGGACTCCTCGACTTCCTGGTGCCGTGGGAAGAGCGGGGGCTCGCCCAGCAGCACGTCCAGGATGAGGCGTTCGTAGGCCTCGGGGCTGGACTCGGTGAACGAGTGTCCGTAGCCGAAGTCCATGGTGACGTCGCGGACTTCCATCTGCGTTCCCGGGACCTTGGACCCGAAGCGGATGGTGGCCCCCTCGTCGGGCTGGACGCGGATGACCACGGCGTTCTGGCCGAAGTCGTCTTCGCCGTGGCCGCGGAAGAGCAGGTTGGGCGCCCGCTTGAAGACCACGGCGATTTCCGTCACGCGCCGGCCAAGGCGTTTGCCGGCCCGCAGGTAGAACGGCGCACCGGCCCAACGCCGGGTGTTGATGTCCAGGCGGATGGCTGCATAGGTTTCCGTCTTGGAATCGGCCGGAATGCCGTCTTCCTCAAGATAGCCCTGCACGAGCTCCCCGCCCTGCCAGCCGCCGGCGAACTGGCCGCGGGCCGAATGGGTGGAGAGGTCCTCAGGGAGCCTGACCGCGGCCAGGACCTTTTCCTTCTCGGCACGCAGGTCGTCGGCATTGAAGGAGATGGGCTCCTCCATGGCCGTCAGGGCCAGCAACTGCAGGAGGTGGTTCTGGATGACATCGCGGGCCGCGCCGACGCCGTCGTAATATCCCGCCCGGCCGCCGGTGCCGATGTCCTCGGCCATGGTGATCTGGACGTGGTCGACGTAGTTGGCGTTCCAGAGCGGTTCGAACAGCTGGTTGGCGAAGCGCAGGGCCAGGATGTTCTGGACCGTCTCCTTGCCCAGGTAGTGGTCGATGCGGAAGACCGCGTCCGGCGGGAAGACGGACTCCACGATGTCGTTGAGCTTGCGCGCGGACTCCAGATCGTGGCCGAAGGGCTTCTCGATGACCACCCGGCGCCACTGCCCGTCGCCGGCCTGCGCCAGCCCGTGCTTGGAGAGCTGTTGGCAGACCTGCTCGAAGGCCTTGGGCGGAATGGACAGATAGAAACCATGGTTTCCGCGCGTGCCGCGGGTCTCGTCCAGTTCGTCCAGGGTGGCGCTGAGGCGCTTGAACGCCTGGTCGTCGTCGAACTCCCCCTGGACGAAGCGGATGCCCTCGGAGAGCTGGTTCCAGACGGCGTCGTCGAACGGGGTCCGGGAGTGCGCCTTGACGTTCTCCTTGACCTCGTTCGCGAAGTCCTCGTTGCTCCAATCCCTCCGGCCGAAGCCGACGAGCGCGAAGCTCGGCGGCAACAGCCCGCGGTTGGCGAGGTCATAGACCGCCGGCATGAGTTTCTTGCGGGCGAGGTCACCGGTGACTCCGAAGAACACCAATGACGAAGGCCCTGCGATGCGGTTCAGGCGCCGGTCCCGCGGATCCCGGAGGGGATTGCGGTGGCTTGCCTTTCCGGTGGACCGGTAACCGATTTCAGTTTCTGGCATGTTTGGGTTTGTGCCTTAGCTTTCGAGCGCGCTGGCCTGGCCGGCCAATGCGGCGACGATGTCCTGGAGCTGGGCGACACCGGCTCCGCGGTCCGTGAGGTGCAGCCGCAGGACCGGACGGCCGTGGTCCTCGAGAACCTGGGCATCGCCGGCGGCCTGGGCCGCAATCAGCTGACCGAAAGTGAACGGCCGTTCAGGGATGGCGATGTCGCCGGTTGCGGCGGCCGTCACCTGCAGGAACGAACCGATGGCCGGTCCGCCCTTGTGGAATTGTCCGGTGGAGTGAAGGAAGCGCGGGCCCCAGCCGAAAGTGACCGGCCGGCCGCTGACTCCGGCGAGCTCGTCGCGGATGCCTTCGAGCTGCGTGAAGGCGATCCGGTCGAAATAGGCCTGGACGCTCAGGTAGCCGTCCGTGCCGAGTTCGCCGAGGAGCGCCTTGACGGCGTCGGCGGCCGTTGCAGCGTCGCCGAGCCACGCACCGCCGCGGACCTCGATCGCGCCGTCGACGAAGTTCGCCGGCGTCGGCTCGGGACGCGCGTCCAACAGGCCGCGTGCGGCGATTTTGGCTGCCTCGACGTCGGGCTGGTCAAAGGGGTTGATGCCCAGCAGGCGCCCTGCGACCGAGGTGGCGAATTCCCAGACGAACATCTGGGTGGCCAGGCCGCCTGCGATGGCTGCCTCGTTTTCGCCGAGTTCGACGTCGGATTCCGCACCGACGAGCCGGATCACCAGGACGTCTTCCGCGCCGCTGCTGACCTCGGGAGCGGAAGGACCTGCAACAACGGGCAGAACCCCCGTGCCGAGCTTGCCGGTGGACTCGGCGATGAGCTGTTCGGCCCAGTCCGCAAATCCAACGATTCCGGAACCGTCCTCGACGATCACGATCTTGTTGCGCAGCGGGGTGGTTCCGCCCAGTGCGGCACCGAGCCGGAGCCCGATGTTTTCGGGGGAGTCCTCGTTCAGGATTTCCGCTGCTTCCTCGGCCTCATCCAGGAACGCCTGGATGTCGACGCCGGCGAGGCCGCTGGGGACCAATCCAAAAGCGGTCAGCGCCGAAAAGCGGCCGCCAACGTTCGGGTCGGCGTTGAAGACGGCACGGTAGCCGGCTTCGCGGGACGCCTTGTCCAGCGGGGAGCCGGGATCGGTCACGATGACGATGCGGCTCTTGGCATCGATGCCGGCCTCGGTGAAGGCCTGCTCGAATACCCGTCGCTGCGAGTCGGTCTCCACGGTGGAGCCTGACTTGGAGGAGACCACGATCGCGGTCTCGGCGAGGCGGTCCGCGAGGGCAGCACCGACCTGTTCGGGGTCTGTGCTGTCCAGCACGGTCAGCTCGACGCCAGCGGTGCCGGCAATGACCTCGGGGGCAAGCGAAGAGCCGCCCATGCCACACAGGACAATGCGGGAGACGCCTTCGGCCCGGAGGGCATCCCGGAGTTCCAGGATTCCTTCGACCAAGGGCTGGGAAACGGTTGCCGCTTCCACCCATCCGAGACGGATGGCGGACTCGGATTCGGCGTCCGGACCCCACAAAGTGTGGTCCTTGGCGAAAATCCTGGTGGCAATCCGGTCTTCGACAAGTGCCGGGATGTGCTGCTCGATGGCCTGCTGCGCAGCACCGCTGGCGTCGTAGCTGAGAGTGCTCATGTGGGTTAGGAAGCCTTCCGTGCAGAGGCGAGGGCACCTTCGACGTCGGCCAGAAGTTCCTTCCAGCTGGCGACGAACTTGTCCAGGCCCTCGGATTCGAGGATTGCGACGACGTCGTTGTAGGAAATGCCCAGGCCCTCCAGGTCGTTGAGGACGCGGTTTGCCTCCTCATACGTGCCGGAGACGGTGTCACCCGTGACGACGCCGTGGTCGAACGTGGCGTCGAGGGTCTTTTCCGGCATGGTGTTGACGACGCCCGCGGCGACCAGTTCGGTCACGTACAGGGTGTCCGGGTAGGCCGGGTCCTTGACGCCGGTGGAGGCCCACAGCGGGCGCTGGGGCAGTGCGCCGGCCTCGGCCAGGACTGCCCAGCGCTCAGTGGAGAACAGCTCTTCGTAGACCTGGTACGCGAGGCGGGCGTTGGCGACGCCTGCCTTGCCCTTGAGGGCCCTGGCTTCATCGGTGCCCAGGGCATTCAGGCGCTTGTCGATCTCGGTGTCCACGCGGGAGACGAAGAAGGACGCCACGGAGTGGATCGTGGAGAGGTCGTGGCCGTTTTCCTTGGCCAGCTCCAGGCCGGACTGGAAAGCGTTGATGACGGCGCGGTAGCGCTCCAAGGAGAAGATCAGGGTCACGTTGACGCTGATGCCCTCGGCCAGGGTTGCCGTGATGGCGGCGAGGCCTTCAAGGGTTGCCGGGATCTTGATGTGGACGTTGTCCTTGTTGACCTTCTTGTACAGGTGCTTGGCCTCGGCGATGGTGCCTTCGGTGTCCCAAGCAAGGCGGGGGTCCACCTCGATGGAGACGCGGCCGTCCACACCCTTGGTCGCTGCCGCGACCGGGGCGAAGAGGTCGCAGGCATCCGCGACGTCGGTGGTGGTGATCTCGAAGACGGTCTCTTCGACGGACGCGCCCTTGGCGGCCTTTTCGGCGATCACGGCGTCGTAGTCGCTGCCGGCGGTGATGGCAGCGTGGAAGATGGACGGGTTGGTGGTGACGCCAACCACGTTCTTCTCGTCGATGAGCTTCTGCAAGGTGCCGCTGGAAAGGCGTTCCCGGGAAAGGTCGTCAAGCCAGATGGACACACCGGCGTCGGAAAGCTGCTGGGTGGGAGTCGTAGTCATTTCTTTAATCTCCTTGGAAATCTGTTCGTTGCTGTCGGATTCGTCTCAGACGCGTTTCAGCTGCTGAGACCCGCGAGGGAGTCCTTGGCGGCGGCGGCGACTGCTTCTGCCGTGATGCCGAACTCCTTGAAGAGGCGCTTGTAGTCCGCGGAGGCGCCGAAGTGCTCGAGGCTGATGGATCGTCCGGCGTCGCCGACGAATTCCTTCCAGCCCAGGGCCAGGCCGGCTTCGACCGAAACGCGGGCCTTGACGGCGGCGGGGAGCACGGATTCGCGGTACGCGGAGTCCTGCTTGTTGAACCACTCGACGCACGGCATGGAGACGACGCGGGTGGCGATGCCTTCGGCCTGGAGCGCTTCGCGGGCGTTCACTGCGAGCTGAACCTCGGAACCGGTTCCGATCAGGATGACCTCGGCCGGGACCGTGGCGCCGTCCTTCGAAGCTTCTGCCAGGACGTAGCCGCCCTTTGCGACGCCGGCGGTGGAGCCGAAGGTGTCACCCACGGCAACGCCCTCGCCGCGTGCGTAGGTCGGGATGTTCTGGCGGGTCAGCACGATGCCTGCCGGGTTCTCGTGGTTCTCCAGCATGGTCTTCCATGCTGCCGCGACCTCGTTGGCGTCGCCGGGACGGACAACATCCAGGCCCGGGATGGCGCGCAGCGTGGACAGTTGTTCCACCGGCTGGTGGGTGGGGCCGTCTTCGCCCAGGCCGATCGAGTCATGGGTCCAGACGTACAGCGACGGAACACCCATGAGCGCGCCGAGGCGGATCGCGGGACGCTGGTAGTCGCTGAAGATCAGGAACGTACCGGAGAACGCCCGCGTGCGGCCGTGCAGCGAGATGCCGTTCACGATCGACGCCGCGGCGTGCTCGCGGATACCGAAGTGCAGGACCCGGCCGTACGGGTTGCCCTTCCACGCGCCGGTGGAGCGCGAGGCCGGGATGAACGACGGCGAACCCTCGATGGTGGTGTTGTTGGACTCGGCGAGGTCGGCGGAGCCGCCCCACAGTTCCGGAAGGACCGGGCCGATCGCGTTCAGGACCTTGCCGGACGCGGCGCGGGTGGAGACTTCCTTGCCTGCTTCGAACACCGGAAGCGCGGAGTCGAGCTCGACCGGAAGCTTCTTGGCCTCGATGCGCTCGAGCAGCGCAGCGCCCTCGGGGTTGGCGGTCTGCCATGCTTCGAAGGATGCCTGCCATTCGCTGCGCTCTGCTGCGCCGCGTTCGACGACGGCGCGGGCGTGCGCCAGGACGTCCTCGTCAACCTGGAAGGATCGCTCGGGGTCGAAGCCCAGGACTTCCTTCAGGGCTGCGACTTCCTCTGCACCAAGGGCGGAACCGTGGATCTTGCCCGTGTTCTGCTTCTTGGGCGCCGGGTAGCCGATGATGGTGCGCAGCGAGATGATGGACGGCTTGGACGTCTCGGCCTTGGCGGCGAGCAGTGCGCCATAGAGTTCCTGGACGTCTTCGACGTATTCGCCGGTCTTGGTCCAGTCCACGCGCTGGGTGTGCCAGCCGTACGCCTCGTAGCGCTTGAGGACGTCTTCGGTGAAGGCCACGTCGGTGTCGTCTTCGATGGAGATGTGGTTCTCGTCGTAGATCACCACGAGATTGCCCAGTTCCTGGTGCCCGGCCAGGGAAGATGCTTCCGAGGTGACGCCTTCCTGGAGGTCGCCGTCGGAGGCAATGACCCAGATGGTGTGGTCGAACGGGCTCTGCCCGGCGGGAGCATCGGCGTCGAACAAACCGCGTTGGCGGCGCTGCGAGTAGGCGAAGCCCACCGAGGAAGCCAGGCCCTGGCCCAGCGGGCCGGTGGTGATCTCGACGCCGGCGGTGTGCTTGTATTCCGGGTGGCCGGGGGTCAGCGATCCCCATGTGCGCAGGGCCTCGAGGTCCTTGAGCTCCAGGCCGTAGCCGGAAAGGAACAACTGGATGTACAGGGTCAGCGATGTGTGGCCGGGGGACAGGATGAACCGGTCACGGCCCATCCAGTCCGGGTGCTTCGGGTCGTGGCGCATCAGCTTCTGGAACAGCAGGTAGGCGGCCGGCGCAAGGCTCATGGCCGTGCCGGGGTGACCGTTGCCGACCTTCTCGACGGCGTCAGCGGCCAAAACGCGGACGGTGTCCACGGCGCGCTGGTCCAGGCTTGTCCAAGTCAGTTCTTGCTCTTCCAAATGTGGCACGTAAACCGAGCCCCTCTCTGTGCTGACGGCTGGTGGCGGCACATGGCAAGCCTCGGGCACAGGATGGCGCCCGCTGCGAAGTGTCTACCAGCCGTTCACCATTGAAACGTTGATCTATCATCCAGACATGCAAATCTGAGAATACGCTTTCTCGGAAACCTGCGTGAGCTGATCTGCAGACAGCTTAGCCCGGTTCGCGGCCCCAAATGGTGGGAATCCCAAAAAATGGACGCATATTCCGTTTTATGAATCACCTCGACGGCAAAGCGCCGGTGAACTTTCGGAAACAACGGAAAGTTCGCCGGTGCCGTGGCGTCGGACGGGCCACGGTATGATATCTGGAGGCCACCAGCGGCGTGTGCGCCATCGATTGCATGCATGGATCGAATGCACGCTTCACCCCGTGCCCCGGATTCCGAGGTGCCAGGAAGAACAGGCGCCGCCGCTGCGAGAACACCAGAGCAAAGAACAGAGTGACTGCCAACGTGAGCACAACAGATACGCCCCTCAACGCTTCCCCGGCTGTGGGGAAGGGCGGAATGTCCCGTAAGTTCAAGGCGTATCTGGCACTGACCAAACCCCGCGTGATCGAGTTGCTGCTGGTCAGCACCTTGCCCACGATGATCTTCGCGCAACGGGGCTTCCCGTCCATCGGGTTGATTCTGGCTACGTTGGTGGGCGGCGCCTTCGCCGCCGGCAGCGCAGGGGTCTTCAACTGCTACATCGACCGGGATATCGACAAGCTGATGCACCGGACCGAAAAGCGTCCCCTTGTGACCGGGGAAGTCACCCCCCGCGAAGCTCTCGTCTTCGCGTGGATCCTTGGGGCCGCGTCCATCGCCATCCTGTGGTTCGGGGCCAACCCGCTGTCCGCTTGGCTGGGCCTCGGTGCGATTGTTTTCTACGTTGTCATCTACACGATGATCCTCAAGCGCCGCACGGCACAGAACATCGTGTGGGGCGGCGCGGCCGGCTGCTTCCCGGTGCTGATCGCTTGGGCCGCGGTGACCAACACCGTCGAGTGGCCCGCCGTCGTGCTCTTCATGGTGATCTTCCTGTGGACGCCTCCGCACTACTGGCCGTTGTCCATGCGCTACGGCGAGGACTACCGCAACGCCAACGTCCCCATGCTGGGCGCCATCGCCGGCGCCAAGGTGGTTTCCGTCCAGGTGGTCCTGTACGCCTGGGCCATGGTGGTGTGCTCGCTGCTTTTGGTGCCGGTTGGCCGCGCGGGCTGGGTCTACACCATCGCCGCCGTCCTCGCGGGCGCCTGGTTCCTGTATGAATCCCATGCCCTCTACAACCGGGCACAAGGCGGCGACGTCTCCAACAAGGGAGCCATGAAGGTCTTCCACGGTTCCATCAGCTACCTGACGCTTCTCTTCATCGCCCTCGCGGTGGACCCGTTCATCGGTTCCCCGATCATCGGCGGCTGACGTTCCCCGTCCCCGCAGGACGCCCGCTCACCTTTAGGGCCGTTTTCCCAAACGCCCGCTCACCTATAGCGGTAAAACGAAAGACCCTCGCTCACGTCGCATGACGTGAGCGAGGGTCTTTCCTTTGGCTTGCCCAGAGGCCATCAGCCGCCAGGTGCTAGAGCTTCGGGCTGAACCGTGCCACATCCGCCGCGTTCGTTGCGGCACCCATGAGCAGGGCGGCACCCAGCATGTGGGCTCCCACGAGGAGGGCGGGAATGCCGTTGTAGTACTGGGTGAAGCCGATGACCGCCTGCAGGACCGTCACGGCGAGCAGCAGCAGCGCAGCTGTGCGGAACAGGCCGGTGATTCCCTTGCGCAGGACGAAGTAGACAGCGAAGACGGCACCCGCCGTGATGAGGTACGCCGGCACCGCGTGGATGTGCGAGACGAGGTCCCAGTCGAGGTCGTTCCGCGGCGCGTTCGCGTCCCCGGCGTGCGGTCCGGCACCGGTCACGATGACGCCCAAGCACACCGCAACCGCCGAGAAGAACGCGACGGCGGTCATGACTGGGCTCATGGCGCCTGGAATCGCTTCCAACGGCCGCTTCATGAACCGCCCGGTCCGGCCATAGGCGCGGTTGACCAGCAGGGTGGAAAAGACAACCAGGGCCATGGAAACCAGGAAGTGCAGTCCGACAACCCAGGGGTTCAGGTTGGACAGCACGGTGATGCCGCCGATGATGGCCTGTGCCGGAATGCTGGCCAGCAGGCCCACGGCCAGCAGGAACAAGTCGCGGCGTTCCTTGCGGAGGTTCCACAAATACACAAGCATCAGGACCGCGACGGCGGCCAATGCGAACGTCAGCATACGGTTGCCGAATTCAATGAAGCCGTGGATGCCCATCTCCGGCGTATTCACCAAGGATCCGCTGGTGCAACGAGGCCATGTGGGGCAGCCGAGCCCTGAAGATGTCAGCCGGACCGCGCCGCCGGTGACCACCAGGACCACCTGGCCGATCAGGGACAACATCGCCAGCCTGCGGATGGTGCTGTTGACTTCCGTGGGCAGCTTGTCGGCCAGCTGCTGGATGGACTTCGGGAGGCGGGAAGCCGTGCTCACAGTGTTCTCAATTCTCGGTACTCAATTCATGCTGACGGTTCGGTTCCACTGCGGGACACTCAGTTCCATTTGAACCAGCGGACGGCGGCCATGCCAGGAACGACGGTCCACAGCAGCAGCACAAGAACATACGGAAGGGAGACGCTGCCATGGAGGAAAGCATCCCTGAGCGACTGCCCCAAGGCTCCTGAAGGCAGGAAATGCACAATGCTCTGCGCCAGGTCCGGCAGACGCTCGGCAGGAACCACGATTCCGCCGAGGGCGCCCAGCAGGATCCAGAGCAGGTTCGTGATGGCGAGGGTTGCCTCAGGCCGGACGGTGCCGGCGACCAGGAGCCCGAGCGCAGTGAAGGCGGCAGCGCCGAGAACCAAGAGGCTGAGGCCCGGAAGCCAACCTTCGGGCCGTGGATGCCAGCCCAGCAACGCGGCGACGGCGCCGATCACCAGGACCTGGAGGACCAGGACTGCCAAGACGGCGATGATCTTGCCGGCAATGAGTCCGGTCCGGCCCAAGGGAGTGGTAGAGAGGAAGCGGAGCACGCCGTAGCGGCGGTCGAAGCCGGTGGCGATGCCCTGGCCCGTGAATGCCGTGGACATGGCACACAGGGCGAGGACACCCGGCGTCGCGATGTCCACCCTGCTGGCGCCCAAGCCGTCGAGCAGTGGCGTCACGGTGAGTCCCACCAGGGCCAGCAAGGGCATGATCACCGCGAGGATCAGCTGCTCGCCGTTCCTGATCATGGTCAGGGTCTCGTAGCGGCCCTGCAGGAGGATCCTGCGCATCAAGGTCGCCGGTCCGGCGTGGGGTGTGCTGCGCACTGGGATTGCACTGGTCATCGGATATCCCTTCCGGAAATGTCCAGGAAAACGTCTTCCAGGCTGCGCGCCTCCAAGCGGAGGGACGCAGGCATGATGCCCTTCTCTGCCCACCAAGCCGTCAGCTTCGCCAGATGCTGCGGCGTCAAGGTGCCCGCAATTGCGTAGCTGCCTGCCCGGCTTTCGGTGACGGTCAGTTCGTGGCCGATGGCCGCGGCAATGTCGAGGCCGGCCGGGGCGTCGAAGAACAGTGTGCGTTCAGTCACCCCGTCCATGGCCTCATGGCCGTGGCTCAACAATTCGGCGACGGTGCCCTCTGCGACGTTGTGGCCGGCGTCGATGATGTAAACATAGTCCGCAAGCCTTTGCGCATCGTCCATGAGGTGCGTGGTCAGGATGATACCCATACCGGCATCCCGCAGTTCGGCGATGAGCTCGAAGACGATTTGGCGGGACTGGGGATCCAGTCCAGCGCTGGGCTCGTCCAGGAACAGGACTTCGGGATTGCCGATCAAGGCAGCCGCAAGCGAGAGCCGCTGCTTTTGGCCGCCGGACAAGCGGCGGACGCCGGTGCGGCTGAAGGTATCGATGCCCAAGCGCTCGACGAGTCCGTCCAGCGGAAGCGGATTCCGGTACATGCCCGCAATGTGCCGAAGCAAGGGGATGGGACGGGCCGACGGCGGGAGGCCGCCGTCCTGCAGCATGACGCCGACGCGTGAACGGAGGTTCGCGCCGGCGGTGTCGGGATCTTCGCCGAGGAGTCCGATGCGGCCGCCCGTACGTTTCTGGAGGCCTTGGGCGCATTCGAGCGTTGTCGTCTTGCCGGCGCCGTTGGCACCCAGCAAGGCGGTGATCTGGCCGCGTTCTGCGAACATTGAGAGGCCGCTGACTACCCGCAGCATCTTGCCGTCAAGGGAAGCCAGCGGGCCAACGTCCTTGATGAGTCCGTCAATGGTGAGGACAGGGGATTCGGGGGATCGCACCAAAGTATTCTACGTGAAGTAGTAGGCCTGCGGAGGGCAAGCCGCCGCAGGCCAGCCTTGCCTTACTGGATGCGCGGACTAAATTACGACATGATTGTGTTGTGTATTCCATGAGGAGTTCTGTTTCCGTGCCCGCAGGGCATGGCGCGGTCATGCCGGTGCCCGGTGGCACTGCCGTTGGCGTCGCTGATGCAGAAGACCGCACCCGGAACCGCGTTCTCAATGCGGTGTTGGAGCATGGCCCCGTCAGTGCGGCTGAACTCGGCGACATGCTGGGGTTCACCCCTGCCGCTGTCCGCCGGCATCTGGATCACCTCCAGCGTGCCGGTGTCATAGAGGTAAAGCGCGTCGCGAAGGCGGGTGCCGGCGCGGGCCGGCCGGCCCGCCGCTATGTCCTCAGCTCCCAGGGGCAATCGAAGCTCGGCGATGACTACCTGAACATCGCGAGTTCCGCCTTGCGGCGGCTGAGGGACCTCGCCGGCGAAGAAGCCGTCAGGGACTATGCGGTGGAGCGCTTTGCCGAGATGGAGGCGCGCTACGCACCCGAAGTCGACCGCGCGGGTTCCGACATCGCCGCCCGGGCTGTGGCGCTGTCCAAGGCGCTGAGCCGTGACGGGTATGTCGCATCGGCAGCGTCGATTGAGACCAAGGCGCCCCTGCCCGCATCCCTTTCAAGCGTGCAGCTCTGCCAGGGCCATTGCCCCATCCAGCAGCTCGCCGCGGAATTTCCTGTTTTTTGCGACACTGAGACCGAACTGTTTTCCCGTTTGGTCGGCGTCGATGTCCGCAGGCTTTCCACCCTCGCGCAGGGCGGACACGTCTGCACCACCCACATTCCTACCGGCAGGCCGGCCGCCAAGGAGGCCCTCGGGTTTCCGAAGCTGCCGGCCGCGCCCCATGTCGAATCCAACAATCAGTAAGAAAGGCCGTGATGACGGGTCAATTAGCTGAAGGAACAGCAGAGAAAGCGCTAGCTGACGGTGCTGTGATCTCGGAGATTCTGGAGAAGAATCCCGAGCTGCACGGTATTGGCACCTACGAGTACGGATGGGCTGACAAGAACGACGTCGGCGCCAACGCACGCCGTGGTCTCAACGAAGAGGTAGTCCGCGACATCTCGGCCAAGAAGAACGAGCCGGAATGGATGCTGGACCTGCGCCTGAAGGGCTTGAAGTACTTCGACCGCAAGCCCATGCCTACCTGGGGTGCAGACCTCTCGGGCATCGACTTCGACAACATCAAGTACTTCGTGCGCTCCACCGAGAAGCAGGCTGCCACGTGGGAAGACCTCCCCGAGGACATCCGCAACACCTACGAGAAGCTGGGCATCCCGGAAGCCGAGCGCAGCCGCCTCGTGTCCGGCGTGGCCGCGCAGTACGAGTCCGAGGTTGTGTACCACCAGATCCGCGAGGACCTGGAAAAGCAGGGCGTTATCTTCCTGGACACGGACACCGCGCTCCGCGAGCACCCGGAGATCTTCCAGGAGTACTTCGGCACCATCATTCCGGTGGGCGACAACAAGTTCGCGTCGCTGAACACGGCCGTGTGGTCCGGCGGTTCGTTCGTGTACGTCCCCAAGGGCGTCCACGTGGACATCCCGCTGCAGGCCTACTTCCGCATCAACACCGAGAACATGGGCCAGTTCGAGCGCACCCTGATCATCGCTGACGAGGACTCCTACGTCCACTACATCGAAGGCTGCACCGCTCCGATCTACACGTCGGACTCCCTGCACTCCGCTGTGGTGGAAATCATCGTGAAGAAGGGCGCCCGCGTCCGTTACACGACCATCCAGAACTGGTCCACCAACGTGTACAACCTGGTCACCAAGCGCGCCATCTGCGAAGAGGGCGCCACCATGGAATGGATCGATGGCAACATCGGCTCCAAGGTGACCATGAAGTACCCGGCCGTCTACCTCGTCGGCGAGCACGCCAAGGGTGAGACCCTGTCCATCGCCTTCGCCGGCGAAGGCCAGCACCAGGACACCGGCTCGAAGATGGTCCACATCGCGCCGAACACCAAGAGCTCCATCATTTCCAAGTCCGTGGCCCGCGGCGGCGGTCGTGCAGCCTACCGAGGCCTGGTCCAGGTCCGCGAAGGCGCCAAGCACTCCGCCAACACCGTGCGTTGCGACGCCTTGTTGGTAGACACGATTTCCCGTTCCGACACCTATCCCTACATCGACATCCGCGAGGATGACGTGGTGATGGGCCACGAGGCCACCGTTTCCCGAGTCAGTGAGGAGCAGCTCTTCTATCTGATGTCTCGCGGTATGCCCGAGGACGAGGCCATGGCCATGATCGTGCGAGGCTTCATTGAGCCGATTGCCCGTGAGTTGCCAATGGAATACGCCCTTGAACTCAACCGCCTGATTGAACTGCAGATGGAAGGATCCGTCGGTTAGCAATGACTGAAATCACTACTGAAAAGGCCCGCATCGGCGCGCCATCGGCCAAGCCGTTTATCGACGGATTCACCGAAGAGGGCGAGAACCTCTCACCGGTCAACACCGGTACCAACACGTCTTCCACCTCGGAAAAGACGTCGGAGCAGGCACCTTCGGCGGGGCCGCTTGCAGGCGCCTCGGCCAAGAGCCACTCCCACGGCGGCGGCGTTGGAATTCCGGACAGCTCGCGCGCAGGTCGGCTGACCTCGTACAAGCTGGCTGACTTCAAGCCCCTCACCGGGTTGGAAGAAGACTGGCGTTTCACCCCGCTCAAGCGGCTTCGCGGCCTTCACAACGAGGTCCTCTCCGGTTCGGCACCGTCCGTCGCCGTGACCGCCCCTGAGGGCGTCGTCGTCGAGACCGTGGGGCGGGACGACGTCCGCATCGGCTCCGCGGCCATTCCGGAGGACCGCGTGTCCGCCAATGCCTGGGAGAACTTCGCCGAGGCCACCGTCATCACGGTGCCCGCCGAGCTCCAGCTCGACGGCGAAGTATCCGTCCTGCTGACCGGCACCTCCACTGAAGCTTCCGCCCAGCACATCGTGATCGTGGCAGGCCGCTTCTCGAAGTCCCGGATCATCCTGGACCACCAGGGCAGCGCGATCGTTTCGGAGAACGTCGAAATCCTTGTCGAAGACGGCGCGGACCTGACGGTCATCTCGCTCCAGGAATGGAACGACGACGCCGTTCACGCCTCTTCGCAGCAAGCCAAGCTGGGCCGTGACGCCAAATTCAAGCACATCGTGGTCAGCCTCGGCGGCGACGTCGTACGCATGACTCCGTCCACGCGCTTCACCGGGCCGGGCGCGGAAGCCGAGATGTTCGGCTTGTACTTCGCCGACGCGGGCCAGCACCTCGAGCAGCGCCTGTTCGTTGACCACGCCGTGGCCAACTGCAAGTCCAACGTCCTCTACAAGGGCGCCCTGCAAGGCCGCAACGCACACACCGTGTGGGTTGGCGACGTCCTGATCCGCAAGGAAGCAGAAGGCACGGATACCTACGAGGCCAACCGCAACCTGGTCCTCACGGATGGCGCACGCGCCGACTCGGTTCCGAACCTTGAGATCGAAACCGGCCTGATCGAAGGTGCCGGCCACGCCAGCGCCACCGGCCGCTTCGATGACGAGCACTTGTTCTACCTCATGGCACGCGGCATCCCCGAAGACGTTGCCCGCCGTCTGGTGGTCCGTGGCTTCCTCAACGAGATCATCCAGCAGATCAAGGTACCGGCACTCGAAGAGCGCCTCACCGAAGCTGTTGAGCGCGAGCTCGCCGCGAGCGACAACTAATACAAGCCAAGCAGGGAAAACAGACTATGAGCGATCAGCCACAAGGCGAACTGGTATGCAACGCCAACGAGATCCAGGTCAAGCAGGCGCTGCGCATCCTGATCGATGACTACCCCGTAGCCATCGTCAAGGATTCGATGGGACAGATCCACGCCATCGGCGACACCTGCTCGCATGCGGACATTTCGCTCGCTGAGGGTGAAATCGAAGGCTGCGCGATCGAATGCTGGGGCCATGGCTCCCAGTTCGATCTCCGCACCGGACAGCCCTTGCAGCTCCCTGCCTATGACCCCGTCCCGGTCTTCGCCGTCACCCTCGACGGTGACGACGTCTACGTGGACGTGACCAACGTTGTGAACGGCGCCTCAGTACAGAACTACTGAGCGCCAAGTGCCTAAAGACTTACGAAAGAAAGAAGAGCATGTCTACTCTTGAGATCAAGGACCTGCACGTCAGCATCGAGACGGAGCAGGGCACCAAGGAGATCCTGAAGGGCGTCAGCCTGACCATCAAGACCGGTGAGACCCACGCGATCATGGGCCCCAACGGTTCGGGCAAGTCCACCTTGGCTTCCACCATCGCCGGCCACCCGCGCTACAACGTCACGAGCGGCACCATCACGCTCGACGGCGAAGACGTGCTGGCCATGAGCGTTGACCAGCGCGCCCGTGCCGGCGTCTTCCTGGCCATGCAGTACCCCGTAGAGGTTCCGGGCGTCACCATGACCAACTTCCTGCGCACGGCCAAGACCGCAATCGACGGCGAAGCTCCTGCCCTCCGCACCTGGACCAAGGACGTCAAGGCGGCCATGCAGCAGCTGCGCATCGACGCCGATTTCGCACAGCGCAACGTCAACGAGGGCTTCTCCGGCGGCGAGAAGAAGCGCGTGGAGATCCTCCAGCTCGAGCTCTTCAAGCCGAAGTTCGCCGTGCTTGACGAGACCGACTCCGGCCTGGACGTCGACGCGCTCAAGGTCGTCTCCGAGGGCGTCAACCGCGCCCACGCCACGGGCAACATGGGTACTTTGCTCATCACCCACTACACCCGCATCCTGCGCTACATCAAGCCGGACTTCGTCCACGTGTTTGTCGATGGCCAGGTTGTCGAAGAGGGCGGCCCTGAATTGGCCGACCGCCTCGAAGAAGAAGGCTACGACCGTTACGCCACCGGCGCCGGCGCAGCCACCATTGCTGCTGCCGCAGCACAGGCCTAGTTAGGACCCCCGCCATGACCGAAATCAACGCGGCTCGCACCAGCCTCGAGGACGTCGAGGAGGCGCTCAAGGGTGTCATCGACCCGGAACTCGGAGTCAACGTGGTGGACCTTGGGCTGCTCTACGGTCTGAAGTACTCGGAGGAGGACGGCGCTCTGCTCATCGACATGACGTTGACGACGGCGGCCTGCCCGCTGACCGATGTCCTTGAAGAGCAGGTCGGCCAGTCCCTCGACGGCATCGTCGACGACTGGCGCCTCAACTGGGTATGGATGCCGCCATGGGGTCCCGAGCGGATCACGGACGACGGCAAGGACCAGATGCGGGCCCTCGGCTTCAACATCTAGGACAACCCTCGACGCCGGGGCCGGCCCCCCCCCCCGGGGGGGGGGCCCCAGCGGGGCGGGCCCCACCCCGCAAAAAAAACCCCGAAACCACCCCCCCCGCGCAAAAAAAAAAACAACAGAGAAGTGCAAACAAA
>NZ_MTPV01000045.1:0-117905 GCF_002009585.1 Arthrobacter sp. SRS-W-1-2016
AGGACTCTGGCACCGCACAGGCTGGGCAGGACGATCATGACGCGCCCGGGATTTACACACGTTTTGTCCTATAACCCCGGCTCCCCGGAACCCGGCTAAAACAAAGAGCTCCGGAGTGCGTTATTGGGGGATACGCACTCCGGAGCGGACTTTGGAGCAGGTTCTTTGGGTTCCTGCTGACAATTAGCTTACGTGCCCCAGCAGCCCTCCGCTACCAATCTGAATAACTACTTTCACTTTACTTTTTCCAGCCCCGGATTCGCGCCGAAGTCCGGTGTCTGATCAGCTCGGTGCCCCTTGTAGAGCACCCGGCGCGGGCCTAGCGTTAACATGCACAGGAAGGGGTGGTCCACGTGGAGATCTTCATGTGGTGGCTGGACATAGACCTCAAGAGCAAGGAATGGTTGCGCGAAAACCTGCGTGCCGCGGAGCTTCCGCTGGAAGTCCTGCAGCGCATTGCCGATGTCGGCGGCCCGCGCCTTGAGGAGTTGGCTGGCGGGCTGAGCGACGCCGACTGGGACTTCATCGAGACGCAGTCCGAGTTCGTGGACTGAGGCGGTTTCCTAGACCGGTTCACAAAACCGTTGCGGCTCCCGGGCGGGGATGGTTGCATGGGGTGCATGGCTACCGCAGAGAGTTATGTCTTGGCGATCGGGACCAAAAAAGGGCTGTGGCTGGCGCGCAGCACCGACCGCAGGGAATGGTCCCTTTCCGGTCCGCACTTCCTCATGAGCGAGATCCCCAGCATCGGGATTGATACGCGCGGGGACAAACCCCGGATCATGGTGGGGGTGCGCTCCGAACACTGGGGTCCCACCGTGGCCCACTCCGATGACCTGGGCGCCACGTGGACAGAGCCCGAGCAAGGCGCCATCAAATTCCCGGAGGGCACCGATGCCGCTCTGGAAAGGATCTGGCAGATCTACCCCGATTCCGCCTCGCGCCCCGGCGTCGTCTGGGCCGGTTGTGAGCCGATCTCCGTCTGGAAGTCCACCGACGGCGGCGAGCACTTCGAGTTGAACCGCGGCCTGTGGGATCACCCGCATCGCAGCGAGTGGGGAGCGGGATACGGCGGGGCTGCAGCCCATTCGATTGTCGTCAACCCTTCCGGGGAGAACGTCCACGTCGCCATGAGCACGGGAGGCGTCTACCGGTCGCTCGACGGCGGAGCCTCCTGGGAGGCCCGCAACAAGGGGATATCCGCTCGCTTCATGCCCGATCCGAATCCCGAGTTCGGCCAGTGCGTGCACAAGATCGCTGCGGATGCCGCCGTCGAAGGCCGGTTGTATGCGCAGAACCACCACGGTGTGTACCGCACGGATGACAACGGTGAGAACTGGATCTCCATCGCGGACGGCCTCCCGGCGGATTTCGGCTTCGTCATGCTCACCCACCCGCGTCGCGAAGGCACCGCCTGGGTGATCCCGATCAAGGCCGATAGCGAGCGGATTCCGCCGGACGGCCGGCTTGCAGTGCATCGCACCGACGACGCCGGCGAGTCGTGGAAGCGCCTGGACGTGGGCCTCCCGGACCACGAATACAACGCCGTGCTCCGTGACGCAGCCGCGGTGGATTCTGCTGAACCCGCTGGGGTGTACTTCGGAACGCGCGGCGGTTCGGTCTATGCCAGCGCCGACGAAGGCGAGTCCTTCATCGAAGTCGCCTCGCATCTGCCTGATGTCTTGTGCGTGCGGGCCGCGGTTGTCTCCGGCGTTGTTTCCCCGGATGTTGCGGCCGAATTCGCCGCTGCCGCCGCAGCTTCCGGTGTTCCGGCCTAGGACTGACCTTGCCCGATATCACTGTGCTGTTGCCCAGCGTTCTCCAGCCCCTCGCCGGCGGGCAGTCCTACCTGACTACGCCCGCCGACGGAGCTGTGACCGTGGAAAGCTTGCTTGATGCCGTGACCGGGAATTACCCGGTGCTGGCCCGGAGGCTCCGGGATGAAACCGGTTCGCTCCGCCGCTACGTGAATATTTACGTGAACGGCGAGGAGGTCCGGCGTCTGAAGGGTCTGGAAACTGAGGTTGCGGCCGGCCAGGAGGTCTTGATCATCCAGTCCGTGGCTGGCGGCTGAGCGGTTCGGGGCCAGGTCAGGCCACTCGCCAGACTGTGCACTCGTCGGTATTAATGGCCTTGCGCAGACCCGTCAGCTGATCCATGATCCAGACGACGCCGATGCCCGGGGCCGTTTCCTGGACGCGACCCCTGCGGATGACAACGTCATCGTAGGAGGGTCCGACGGAGAGGCGGGCTTCGATATGGTCGCCGCGGTGCAGCTGGTCAAGCGCGCGGATTCTTGTGGGGTGGGTTGATACTTCCTTCAACATGGTTGGCCTCCCTGGCTGGAGCTGCCAGCACTTGCCGGCTATTCCAGTGTGGCGGCCCAATGTTGCCGGGTGATTTCGGCCGGGTTAGCCGTGGGTAAGACTTCCGTTAGCAAAAAAATCCATTGCCCACCCCCGGCCTAAACCGTTGGGTGGGCAATGGATCCACGGGGAATCGGGGGAGGGGCTACTTCAGGCCGAGTTCCGCCGTCGGCGTCTTGAAGGATTCGCGCGCTGTCATCGCGGAGACCGCCGCGATCACGCAGATGACGCCGGTGAAGATGCTGATCTGGACCCAGCCGCCGGCCTTGGTGCCGCCCATCGCGGTGACGATGGTCGGGGCGAAGCCCGCCATGAGGAAGCCGATCTGCGTTCCGATGGCCAGGCCGGAGAAGCGGACCTTGGTGCTGAACATTTCGCCGTAAAAGGAGGGCCAGACTGCGTTTGCAGCGGCGTATCCGAGGGAGAAGTACACCACCGAGACCAGGAACATCAGGGGCACGTTTCCTGATTCGAGCGTCAAGAGGAACACGGGCGTCATGATGGCGCTGGCTACGGCGCCGTAGATGAAGACGGGCTTGCGGCCGATCCGGTCGGCCATCCTGCCGAACACCGGCTGGGTGCCGAGCGCGACGACGTTTGCCGCCACAACGAGCCACAGGGTGATGGTGCTGTTCACGTGGGCCACGTCCTTGGCGTAGGCGATGGCCAAGGTGCCGAAGACGGTGCTCACTGCGGAGATGAAGGCGCAGCAGACAACGCGCAGGACGTCGGCCCAGTGCAGCCGGAGGAGGTCGGCTACGGGAAGCTTGGCGATCTGGTTGTTCTTCTTGGCCTCGGCGAATGCCGGCGGCTCATGCAGGGTGCGGCGGATGAAGAACGCTACCAGGACCACCACGGCGCTGAGCCAGAACGGGATGCGCCAGCCGATGCCGTACTTGATCTCGTCGGGGAGGGCGACGACGGGGATGAACACCAATGCTGCGAGGATCTGGCCACCCTGGGTTCCGGTGAGGGTCCAGGAAGTAAAAAAGGAACGGCGGTTGTCCGGAGCGTGTTCCAGCGTCATGGATGAGGCGCCTGCTTGTTCACCGGCGGCCGAGAGGCCCTGGCAGAGGCGTGCGAAGACCAGCAGCGCCGGAGCCCACCATCCAATGGCCTTGAAATCAGGAAGGCAGCCGATGATGAACGTGGCACCGCCCATGAGTACCAGGGTGAACATCAGCACGCGCTGGCGGCCGATGCGGTCGCCGAAGTGCCCCAGAATGATGGCTCCAACCGGCCTTGCCACGTACGCGAAGCCGAATGTCGCGAAGGACATGATGGCTGCGTTGGCGTCGGCGCTCGGGAAGAAGACATGCGGGAAAATCAATGCCGCGGCCGAACCGAAGATAAAGAAGTCGTAGTACTCGACGGCGCTACCGAGGAAGCTGGCGAGAGCGGCCTTCTTCGGCGTTCCCGCCGTGGCGGTGCCCGGCGTCGTAGACGGGATCGTGTGACTCATGGTGTTCCTTTGTGTGACGGCGATGTCGCATCTGGCTGAAATGTGCGTACCTGGAACGTCGGTGTAGGTCCGGCAGCGGCCTCACACTGTAGCCACATTGTGAGAGCTACTTGTGCGATACAGCAATAATGGCTGTGAGCGCAGTCACTTGTCAAGATATTTACTCACCATCTAGATATAGCTCTCACGATGTGGCAATCTTTAGTTATGGATGTGAAGGAAGACACAAAGACCGACATGATCGGCAAGGCCCTGGGCCTCCTCGTATTGCTGGGCAATGAGCCGAAGGGGGCCAGCGCCTCCGAGCTCGCCCGCCGGGCGGAGCTGCCGTTCAGCACTACGTACCGGCTGCTCGGATCCCTGACTCGCGATGGATTCGTCGACTATGAGGCCGACGGCCGCCGCTACCACCTGGGACTTCGGGTCTTCCAGCTCGGTCAACGGGTATCAAACCATCACGGCTTCGCCGGCACCGCGCGTCCCATCCTGCAGCGCGTGACGGAAGGGACCGGCGAAGCGACCATCCTTTCCGTACGGGATGGCCACCATCACCTCACGGTCAACAAGGTGGACGGACCGCAGATGTTCCGGGTCACCAGCGATCCGGGGCATCTCGGAATGCTTCACACCACGGCAGTGGGCAAGGCGCTTGTTGCCTTCGCGGACGACGACGAACGGCAGCAATTGGTGGAAGGGCTCGAGTTGGAGCCCCTGACGGAGTCCTCCATTACCGACCGCGACGCTTTCCGCTTGGAAATCGAGAAGGTCCGGCGCCAGGGCTACGCGGTCATGGACGAGGAAAACGAGGTGGGCATGCGCGCCGTCGCGGTCCCTGTCCTCAATTCCCAGGGCGTTGCCTTCGCTTCGCTTGCCACTGCAGTCCCGGTTTTCCGGATGAGCGTGGAGCAACTCGTGGCCGTGGTCCCCTTGCTGAAAAGCGCAGCGTCCGAGCTCGCAGACCGCCTGCCGCAGCGATAATAGCCATCATTTTTGTTCGCGATAAGAACACTAGTGCAATATGTGAACAATTTGTGTATTCTGATTCATACCGCCCGGCGGAGCAGCACGGCCTGGACGTCCCGAGGGACGCCAGGGAGCGCCAGTCCACGGGTGCAGTTGTCAAAGGAGCAATGAGCATGAGCAACCGAGCTGAATCCTTCCTGGTGGGCCTGATCGGTGAAGGCGTATCGCCTTCGCTGACGCCGCCCATGCATGAGAGGGAGGCTGACGTACAGGGGCTGCGCTACCTGTACCGGCCCATCGACCTGCTGGAGCTCTCCTTGCCCGGCTCCGCCGTCGGCGAGCTGCTGACCGCAGCCTCCCGGCTTGGCTACAACGGACTCAACATCACGCATCCGTGCAAGCAACTGGTGCTGCCGTTCCTGGACGAAGTTTCCGAGGACGCCCGGCGGCTTGGCGCCGTGAATACCGTGCTGATCAAGGACGGCCGTTTCGTCGGCCACAACACGGACTTCTCCGGCTTCGGCTCCGCTTTGGCCAGCGGCCTTCCCGACGCCGGCCTGGACCGCGTCGTCCAGTTGGGCGCCGGGGGTGCCGGCTCCGCCGTCGCATACGCCCTACTTTCCGCGGGCGTCAAGAAACTGGACCTTGTGGACGTGGACCCCGCGCGCTGCGCCGAACGGGCGGCGGAACTCGCCGCCCTGTTCCCGGGCAGCACCGTCACGGCGCGCACGACGGCGGAGCTGCCGCAGCTCATGCCGCTCGCCGACGGTTTGGTGCACTGCACCCCGGTGGGCATGGCCGCTCATCCGGGCCTCCCACTGGACATGTCCCTCGTCGAATCCAGGCACTGGGTAGCCGACATCGTCTACAGGCCGATCGAGACCCAGCTGGTGCTCGAGGCCCGGGCCAAGGGTTGCCGCGTGCTCGACGGCGGACGCATGGCCGTGGGGCAGGCCGCCGACGCCTTCCGCGTCTTCACCGGCCGCGACGCCGATCCGGAACGGATGTGGGCACATTTCCTGGAGCTGGTGGGCGCCGAGGAAGCCAAGGCTGAAGGGTCCAAGGCCGACAAGGCACTCGCCGGGGCGGGTCACTGATGCGCACAGGAATCGCCACCGTCTGCCTCTCCGGGACGCTCAAGGAAAAGATGCAGGCCTGTGCCATCGCGGGCTTCGACGGCATCGAGATCTTCGAACAGGACCTCGTCACCTCGCCGCTCAGCCCGGAGGACGTGCGGAAGATGGCAGCGGACCTCGGACTCGGCCTGGATCTCTACCAGCCGTTCCGCGACTTCGACAGCGTCTCCGAGGACATCCTGCAGGAAAACCTGCGCCGGGCGGACGCCAAATTCAGGCTCATGTCCCGCCTCGGCATGGACACCATCCTGGTGTGCACCAATGTGGGAACCGCCACGATCGACGACGACGACCTGCGGGCGGAGCAGCTCTCCCGCCTCGCGCAATTGGCCGGCGAACACGGCGTCAAAGTAGCGTACGAGGCCCTCGCCTGGGGCAAATACGTCAACGACTACGAACATGCGCACCGCTTGGTGCACACCGTGGACCACCCCAACCTGGGCACCTGCCTGGACTCCTTCCACATCCTTTCCCGCGACTGGGACACCGCTCCCATCGAGGCGATCAAGCCAGAAAAGATCTTCTTCGTCCAAGTGGCCGACGCGCCGAAGCTCTCCATGGATGTCCTGTCCTGGAGCCGCCACTACCGCGTGTTCCCGGGCGAAGGACAGTTCGAGTTGGCCAAATTCATGGGCCACGTAGCCCGCGCGGGCTACTCCGGCCCGGTCTCGCTGGAGGTCTTCAATGATGTCTTCCGCCAATCCGATGTAGAGCGCACCGCCGTCGACGCGATGCGCTCGCTCATCTGGCTTGAGGAACAGAGCGCCAAATGGCTGGATGCGGCATCCCTCGTGCCCGCAGGCGGCGGCGGTGATTCGACCGCCAACGCTGCCGGCCGCCGTCGTTATCCCATGGAGCTGGCCACCCTTCCCAAGGTGGCCGAACCGGCGGGATTCAACTTCGCCGAGGTCAAGACCGATGAACCCGCACAGCTCGAGACGCTTCTGGGCCAGCTCGGCTTCGAATTCGATGGCCGGCACCGGACCAAGGACGTGCAGTTGTGGTCCATGGGGCAGGCACGCGTCATCATCAACGAACAAGCGCCGTCGCACAGCGAACCTGCCATCGCGGCGTTGGGGTTCGACGTCGACTCGCCCGTGATTGCTTCGGCCCGCGCCCAGCAACTCAAGGCCCCCGTGGTGCCGCGCAAGGTCCAGGCGGACGAGGAAGTGTTCCAAGGCATCGCCGCCCCGGACTCCACCGAGATCTTCCTCTGCCAGGGCAGCCCGGATGGCACCGCAGCATGGACCCGCGAATTCGGCGAAGGGCTCGAGCACCCTTCTGCGGGAGCGCAAGCGGTGATCGACCACGTAAACCTCGCCCAGCCTTGGCAGCACTTCGACGAAGCCGTCCTCTTCTACACGAGTGCCCTTGCCTTGGAACCTCAGCCGTTCGCCGAGGTGCCGAGCCCCAGTGGCCTGGTGCGCTCGCAGGTCATGCAGACTTCCGACCGTGCCGTGCGCCTGGTGCTGAACCTGGCTCCAGTCATCCAGCAGGAAGCTGGCCAGCAGGGCAGCGGCGCCCGCAAGAGCTACCAGGAACACATCGCCTTCGCCGTGGACGACCTCGTGGCCACGGCCCGGGCGGCGAAGGCGCGGGGGCTCGACTTCCTCCGGATACCGGCCAACTACTACGAGGACCTGGATGCGCGCTTCGCCCTGGATCCTGCCTTCCTTGCGACCCTCAAGGAACTGAACCTTCTCTACGACAGGGACGCCAACGGTGAATTCCTCCACTTCTACACTGCCACGGTGGGCAGCGTGTTCTTCGAAATGGTGGAACGCCGCGGCGACTACGACGGCTACGGCGCCCCCAACGCCCCCGTGCGGCACGCCGTCCAGTACGACTCGCTTCACGCCCACCACGTGCAGCGCTAAGCAGAAACACCAGCAGGAACCAGGAAAGCAACCACCCGAAAGGAGCCGGCCGTGCTGCTAGACGCAAATGCCGGGCACTACCAAGACGACGAGCTCGTACCGGCGGCCGAACCGCATGCCGGGCACGCCCCGTTGGACGCCGCAGCCGAAACCCAAGCGGATCTCAGCTCCGAGATCAAAGCCATCGGCGAAGCGTACGCCCAGGCGCTCAAAGGCGGTGCCGCTCCGGAGACCCAGCCCCGGCTGGACTTCGCGCCGTACCGCAGCAGCATCCTGCGCCACCCCACCAAGAGCCTGCACCACGCGGACCCGGAGACCATCGAGCTGTACTCGCCGGCGTTCGGGCACCAGGACGTGCACGCCCTGGAATCCGACCTCACCATCCAGCACAACGGCGAGCCCCAGGGCGAGCGGATCATCGTGCAGGGCAAAGTGCTCGACGGCGACGGCCGCCCGGTCGCCGGCCAGCTCGTGGAGATCTGGCAGGCCAACGCTGCCGGCCGCTACATCCACAAGCGCGACCAGCACCCCGCCCCGCTCGACCCGAACTTCACCGGCGTCGGGCGCTGCATCACCGGACCGGACGGTTCGTACCGTTTCACCACCATCAAGCCCGGCGCCTACCCGTGGAAGAACCACCTCAACGCCTGGCGACCGGCGCACATCCACTTCTCGCTGTTCGGCACGGATTTCACGCAGCGCATCGTCACCCAGATGTACTTCCCGGGTGACCAGCTGTTCCCGCTGGACCCCATCTACCAATCGATCGTGGACCAGGACGCCCGCGACCGCCTCGTGGCCAAGTACGACCACGAGTTGACGAGCCCCGAATGGGCCCTCGGCTACAACTGGGACATTGTCCTGAGCGGGTCGAGGCGGACCTGGACCGAAAACGAAGCCTTTGGCGACGCCGGGGATGAGGAGTAGAACATGAGCAAGCTGACACCCACACCCGGCCAGACCGTCGGCCCGTTCTACGGCTACGCCCTTCCCTTCACCAAGGACAACGAGCTTCTTGCCCCGGGCAGTCCCGGGAGCATCCGCCTGCAAGGCACCGTGTACGACGGCGCCGGCGAAGCCATCCCGGACGCCATCCTGGAGATCTGGCAGGCCGACTCCGAAGGCAACGTGGTCCAGCGCACGGGCTCCCTGGTCCGCGACGGCTACACCTTCACCGGCTGGGGCCGTGCCGCAGTCGGCAACTCCGGCGTCTTCACCTTCACCACGGTCAACCCCGGCCCCACTGAACCGGGGGCGGCGCCGTTCATTTCCGTCGCTGTCTTTGCCCGTGGCCTCATGAACCGCTTGTTCACGCGCATTTACTTGCCGGAGGACGAGGAAGCGCTCGCTGCCGATCCGCTGCTCAGCTCCCTCGATCCCGAGCGCCGCAGCACCCTGATCGCGCGCCGCGACGCGGACGGCGGACTCACATGGGACCTGCGCCTGCAGGGCGGGAATGAGACCGTCTTTCTCGACTTCGAGCGCTTCGAAGGCGCCTCCCGATGAGTGGGGACGGCGATTTCGGGCTGCTCAGCCCGGTGTCGGCGTCGCCCGCCGTGGTGGCGCTGACGGGTGACCGTGCGGTGATCGCGGCCATCCTCGACGTCGAGGCCGCCTGGGCATCCGTGCTCGAAGAGGCCGGCTTCGCGCCCGCCGGTTCTGCCGCCGTCGTCACCGAAGCCGCGGAATCCTGGGCCTACGATGCCGCTTCCATCGCCGAACGCGCTCAAGGCGGCGCCAACCCGGTCATTCCGCTGCTGGCCGATCTCCGCGGCAGGGTCAGAGGACTGGACGCTAGTGCGCTCGCAGCCGTGCACACGTCCTTGACCAGCCAAGACGTCCTGGATTCGGCACTGATGCTGCTCGCGCACCGCGTGGTTTCAGCGCTTCTCGCCGAAGCAAAAGGTACGACGACGGCGCTCGCCGCCCTTGCGGAGCAGCATGCGGACACGCTGTGCGTGGGCAGGAGCCTGACGCAGCACGCGCTTCCGTCCACCTTCGGGCTCAAGGCGGCGCAATGGTTCCACGGAGTGGCCGCCGCGGCCGGCCGCCTTGAAACCCTGGAGTTGCCGGTTCAGTTCGGCGGCGCCGCGGGCACCCTGGCTGCCGGTACCGTACTCACGGAAGGCTCGTCGTCGAGCCCCTTTGACTTGGCCGATGCCTTGGCCGGGAAACTGGGCTTGGCTCCCGCTCCTGCGCCGTGGCACACCAACCGCCTTGCCGTCACCGCGCTTGGCGACTCCTTGGCTTCGCTGACGGATTCCTTCGGCAAGATCGCCTCGGACCTGCTATTCCTCAGCCGCCCCGAGGTTGCAGAACTGGGTGAACCCCAGGCCGCGGGCCGCGGCGTTTCTTCGGCCATGCCGCAAAAGCAGAACCCGGTGCTCTCAGTGCTGATCCGCAGCGCGGCGCTCCAGGCACCTGGCTTGGCGGCCCAGCTTCACATGGCAGCCGCGAACTTCAACGACGAGCGCCCGGACGGCGCCTGGCATAGCGAATGGCAGGCCTTGAGGAGCTTGCTGCGGCTCGCCCTCGGTGCCGCCGCCCAGCTGCGCGAGCTCGCCGAAGGACTCCGCGTCTTCCCCGAGGCGATGCGCCGCAACCTGGAAATTTCCGGGCCATTGCTGCTGAGCGAAGCCGTTGCATCGTCTGTTGCCCCGCTCCTCGGCGCGGACAGGAGTGAAGCGAAGGCCAAGCTGCAAGCCGTCGTTGACGAGACGCTCGGGGCACCTGCAGCGGAGCAGCCCCGGATCTATACCAAGCTCCTCCGCGAAGTAGTCCCGGCCAGCAAGCTGTCCGACGAGGAACTGGAGGACCTTCTTGACCCGGCGAACTACATCGGTGAGGCTGCCGAGATCAGCCGCCGTATCCTTGCCGCGTACCCCGAATTCGCGCACACCAACCCGAAGGGAGCCGATCGTGGCTAAGCCCAACGTCAAGGCGGTGCTGCTGTCCCCGCAGCGCACCCTCGGGGAGAAGCCGCTCCTGGTGGTGGGGCCCTCGCTCGGAACGTCCACCGTGCTGTGGACCGAGACGGCAGCCCTGCTCGGCGACGAGTTCGACGTTGTCGGCTGGGACCTTCCCGGCCACGGCGTCTCGCCCGCGGCCTCCGAAACGTTCAGCGTCGCCGAGCTGGCAGACGCGGTGGTTGACCTGGTGGATTCGATCGTGCCGGGCGCCGTGTTCCACTACGCCGGGGACTCCCTGGGCGGTGCCACCGGACTGCAATTGGCCATCAAACACGGTGAACGGCTCAAGTCCCTGTCCGTGCAGTGCACCGGAGCGAAGCTCGGCACCCCGGAGGGTTGGCTGGAACGCGCCGAAACCGTCCGTGCGCAAGGTACCGCGGTGATGATCCAGGGTTCCGCGCAGCGCTGGTTCGCTCCCGGTTTCATGGATCGCCAGCCCGTGGTCAGCAGCCGCCTGCTGCATGCCCTGCGGGACGCCGACCGCTTCAGCTACGCCTTCTGCTGCGAGGCCCTCGCCGGATTCGATGTCCGCTCCCAGCTCGGCAGCATCATCGTCCCCACGCAGGCACTGGCGGGCGTCGAGGACACTGTTGCGCCGCCGTCGTGCGCTGAAGAAATTGTCGCGGGCATCAACGCTGGATTCAACACAGGCGGCGGCAGCGCTGTTGCTGTGGCGCTCGACGGCGTCGGGCACCTCGCGCCCGCGGAGGCGCCCGCCGTCGTCGCGGACCTCATGCGGACTTTCATGAAGGAGGCCGGACAATGAGCACTGATTCTGCGCAAGGCGCGGTTCAGCGTGACGCCACCTCGCAGGAAATCCACGACGCCGGCATGGTGGTCCGCCGCGAAGTACTAGGCGATGCGCACGTGGACCGAGCGAACGCTGCCAAAGACGAATTCACTGGTGACTTCCAGGACATGATCACCCGCATCGCCTGGGGTGGCATCTGGACCCGGCCCGGCCTGACGCGGCAAATGCGCTCCGCCGTCACCATCACCGCGATGGTGGCGCACGGGCACTGGGAAGAACTGGCCATGCACATCCGCGCGGCCATCACGAACGGGCTGAGCAGGGACGAGATCAAGGAAATCCTGCTGCAGACCGCCATCTATTGCGGAGTTCCCTCCGCCAACACAGCATTCAAGACCGCGCAGGGCGTTTTCGCGCAACTCGACGCGACCCCCGAAGCCCCGGCCCCACCCAACTGACTCGCATTAGATGTCGTTTTGAGCCCTCATAACGACATTAACTGCGAGCTAGTTGGGACTACAGAAAATTAGAGGAGACCCCATGAACCAGGCGTATGTGTACGACGCCGTGCGCACACCTTTTGGAAAATTCGGCTCGGGCCTTGCCGGGGTCCGGCCGGACGACCTCGCGGCCCACGTGGTGCGCGAAGCCGTCAAGCGCGCCCCCGCTTTGGATGTTGAGCGCATCGACGAAGTGGTGTTCGGCAACGCCAACGGCGCGGGCGAGGAGAACCGGAACGTCGCCCGCATGGCCACGCTGCTCGCAGGGCTCCCGACGTCGATCCCCGGCACCACGGTCAACCGGCTGTGCGGTTCGTCCCTGGACGCGGCGATCATCGCTTCCCGCCAGATCAACGCCGGCGACGCCGAATTGGTCCTGGTGGGCGGTGCCGAGTCCATGTCCCGCGCACCCTGGGTGCTGCCCAAGACCTCCAAGCCGTACCCGGCCGGTGACATGACCCTGGCTTCCACCACCCTGGGATGGCGCCTGGTGAACCCGGCCATGCCCAAGGACTGGACAATTTCCCTGGGCGAGGCCACGGAACGCCTGCGTGAGAAGTACGGGATCACCCGGGAGCGGCAGGACGAGTTCGCCGCGGCCTCGCACAACCTCGCCGCCGCGGCGTGGGACGAAGGCTTCTACGACCAGCTGGTGACCCAGGTTCCGGGCACCGAGCTGGTCCGTGACGAAGGCATCCGCGCGGGCTCGACGGCGGAGAAGCTCGCCGGCCTCAAGACCGTGTTCCGTCCCGAATCCTCGGACGCCGCCGCAGGTAAGACAACAGGCGGCACGGTCACAGCAGGGAACGCTTCGCCGCTGTCCGACGGCGCCTCCGCGGCCTGGATCGGCAGCGACAACGCCGCCGGGCTGCTCGGGCTGGAGCCGCTCGCCCGCATCGCCGGCCGCGGCGCGCACGGAAACGATCCCCAGTTCTTCGGCTACGCCCCGGTTGAGGCTGCCAACAAGGCACTCGCGAAGGCGGGCATCGGCTGGGAGCAGGTGGGCGCCGTCGAACTCAACGAAGCCTTCGCCGCGCAGTCCCTGGCCTGCATCGATGCGTGGGGGATCGATCCGTCCATCGTGAACCGGCATGGTGGCGCGATCGCGATGGGGCACCCGTTGGGCGCCTCCGGCACGCGCGTCCTGGGCACCCTGGCTCGCAGCCTGGAGGCCTCCGGTGAGCGCTGGGGCGTCGCGGCGATCTGCATCGGCGTCGGACAAGGACTGGCCGTGGTGCTGGAGAACGTCACCGCCGGAGTGAAGGGCTACAGGACATGCTGACATTCATTGACACCGTCGGCGAAGCAGTCGCGGGCATCAAGGACGGCTCCACCGTCATGATCGGGGGCTTCGGGAACGCGGGCCAGCCGTTCGAACTCATCGACGCGCTGCTCGATTCCGGCGCTACGGACCTCACTGTGGTGAACAACAACGCCGGCCAGGCCGACCAGGGCCTGGCGCTGCTCATCAAGGAAGGGCGGGTCCGGAAGATGATTTGCTCCTTCCCGCGGCAGTCCGATTCCTGGCACTTCGACGCCAAGTACAAGGCCGGGGAAATTGAACTGGAACTCGTCCCGCAGGGAAACCTGGCCGAGCGCATCCGTGCCGCCGGGGCGGGCATCGGCGGGTTCTTCACTCCCACCGGCTACGGCACCATGCTCGCCGAAGGCAAGGAAACCCGCTTGCTGGACGGAAAATGGCAGGTATTCGAGACGCCCATCCACGCCGACGTCGCGCTCATCAAGGCGCTCAAGGCCGACGGCAAGGGCAACCTTGTCTACCGCAAGACCGCCCGTAACTTCGGCCCCATCATGGCCGCCGCGGCCAAGCAGACCATCGTCCAGGTGTCCGAGATCGTCCCGACCGGCGCCCTGGACCCGGAGAACGTAGTGACTCCCGGGATCTACGTCAACAGCATCGTGAAGGTGGCCTGACATGAGCATCCAAGACTCAACAACACCCCTCGGCCGCGACGATCTCGCGCGGCTCGTGGCGCGGGACATCGCGCCGGGTTCGTTCGTGAACCTCGGCATCGGGCAGCCCACGCTGGTCTCCAACTACCTCACGGAAGAGCAGAACATCACGCTCCACACGGAGAACGGGATGCTCGGGATGGGCCCGGAGGCCAAGGACGAGGAGATCGACGGCGACCTGATCAACGCCGGCAAGATCCCCGTCACGGAACTCCCCGGCGCCTCCTATTTCCACCACGCCGATTCCTTCGCGATCATGCGCGGCGGCCATCTGGATATCTGCGTGCTCGGCGCTTTCCAGGTCTCCGCCACGGGTGACCTCGCCAACTGGCACACCGGAGCACCGGACGCTATCCCGGCCGTCGGCGGGGCGATGGACCTGGCCACCGGCGCGAAGGACGTGTTTGTGATGATGACACTCCTGACCCGCGAGGGCGTGTCCAAACTCGTCGGCACCTGCAGCTACCCGCTGACGGGCGTGGGCTGCGTGACCCGCGTGTACACGGACAAAGCCGTCTTTCTGATAGGGCCCGACGGCGTGACCGTGCGTGAGACGTTCGGCTGCACCTTCGAGGAACTCCAGGCCCTGGTGCCGGTCCGGCTGGTGCCCTTCGACGAGAAGGCTGCGGGCGCCGTCGTCGGCGTCTAAACGCGCCTACAGTCGATCGCGAGCTGGCAGCAAATGCCCTCTGGAAGCAATCCAAGGGGCATCTCCTGCCAGTTCGCGCCAATAAGATTGGTTACCATGACCGACGCAGCAGTAGCCGGAGTGCCGCAGGCAGGTGCTCCCCAAGCGAGTGACCAGTACGTGCAGTCGCTGGCACGCGGCTTGTCCGTGATCCGTGCGTTCGACGCGGCCAACCCCGTCATGACGCTCAGCGAGGTGGCGGCGCGCACAAACCTGACGCGTGCCACGGCCCGGCGGTTCCTGCATACGCTGGTGGAGCTGGGCTATGTGCGCACCGACGGCAAGACTTTCGCGCTCACGGCGATGGTGCTGCAGCTTGGCTATTCGTACTTGTCGGCGTTGTCACTGCCCCAGCTCGCGCAGCCGCACCTTGAGGAGTTGTCGCTGAAGCTGGGGGAGTCGACGTCGGCCGCGGTGCTGGATGGAGCGGACATCTTCTACGTGGCCCGCGTGACCACGCGCCGGATCATGACGGTGGGGATCTCGGTGGGTACCCGCTTCCCCGCCTACGCCACATCCATGGGCAGGGTGCTTCTGGCCGGGCTGCCGCAGCAGAAACTGGACCAATATTTGGCCGACGTGGAGTTCAAGGCCTTGACGCCGCGGACCATCACGTCCCGCGAAGAGTTGGTTGCCGAGCTGGACCGGGTGCGAAATCAGGGCTGGTGCCTCCTGGACCAGGAGCTGGAACTCGGGCTCATGTCCATCGCTGCGCCGGTGTGGAACCGCAATGCCGGACATGTGGCTGCGGCGGTCAACGTCTCGCTCCAAGCCCAAAACGTTGCTGCGCAGCCAGACCCCCAGGCGTACCTTGAATCCGTCCGGGAGCAGATCGTCGGAACAGCCCAGGCGATATCGCAGGACGTCTCGGCGAAGCACTAGCGTTTAGGGTCGTTGCCACGGCGCGTTGCGGCGCGTAGGCTCACGGCCCATGACCGACGTGGATGAGCAAGGACGACCGGAACCTCCCCTCGCAGCCGATGAGGCCGCCACCCTGCTGGGCTTCCTGGATTACCAGCGAGCCACCTTCGAATGGAAGTGCGAGGGGCTCGACGCATCCGGCTGGGGGGCGACCGTGGCTCGGACGTCGATGACCCTCGGCGGTCTGCTCAAGCACATGGCCTATGTCGAGGAGCACTGGTTTTCCCAATACCTGCACAACCGGGACCGCCAGCCTCCGTGGGACACCGGCCACGCCGACCTGCTCAGAGAGTCGGTGGATGGGCTTATCGGGGAGTAGGCGGGGACACGATAGTCGTCAGGTGAGCCCGGAACCAGCACGTTAGAGTGGTTTGGAGCGCTATACCGTCCTGAGGAGTCCCATGTCTGACCTGGCGTTGGAGAGCCGCCGGGTTCGGCGGCGATTCCCTCCCCGGCTGGATCCCTTGTGGTCTGGACTGTTCGGTTTTCTATTGTCCTTCGCCGGAAGCTGGATCCCATCGATTTGGAGGGACGAGGCTGCCACCGCCTATGTGGCCAACCATTCGAGTGAGGAACTGTTTGCCATCGTAGGGCGCATCGACGGCGTCTTCGGGCTGTACTACTGGCTCATGCATGGCTGGTTGAGCCTTGTGGGGACTAACCCGTTGACCTTGCGGTTTCCGAGCGCCGTTGCTGTCGGCGTCGGCGTGGCCGCCGTCGTCGCGATCGGGACCCGGCTGCACAGCCGCTGGCTGGGCCTTGCCGCCGGCTTGGCGTTCGCCGTGCTGCCGAGGATGACCGCGATGGGAATCGAGGCCCGTTCCTATGCGATGTGCGCGGCGATGGTTGCCGTTCTTGGCTGGCTGATGTTGCTCCTGACGGAACGCGGCCGGATCCTCAGCGCTGTGCCCTACGTTGTGGTGGGCGTCATTGCCGTGTATCTGCACATGTATGCCGTGCTCGCGGTCGGATCGCTGTGGCTGTCCGGCATGCTTTTGTCCCGAACGCGGCGGTCAAGGATCGTCCTGAGCGTGGCAACTGCCGGGATATTCGCCGTGACCGTCCCGCTCTTCCTGCTTGCCCGCACCCAAGCGGCAGCGCAGATCAGCTGGATCAACACCACTCCGGCCCAAATGTTTGCCCAAGTCTTCGTGGAGCAATTCTTCCCTTACAAGACCGTGGTGCGCTTCACGACGCCGGACCAGGAATGGGTGCGATCGCTCGCCGTCGTGCTGGCCGGAATCGCCTGGATACTCGTTGCCGCCTTGCTGGTCACGGGATGGAAGCGGTATCGCCGGGCATTGCTCTTCGCGGTGCCGGGCGTCGTCGTGCCGACAGTCGCGGTGTTCGTCTACTCCTTCCTGGTCTCACCGGCATACACGCCGAAGTACTTGATTTCCACGGTTCCCGCCTTTGCGATCCTGCTCGCATGTGCCCTCGGGAACCTGCCGCGGGTCTGGCCTAAAGTCACGGCGGTGGTGCTTCTGGCAGGGATTGCCGCTCCGATCTACGTTTCGCAACGGCAGCCCAACGGGAAGTTCGTCATCGACGATTTCTCCTTCATCGCCGGGACCATCGACGGCCACAGCACAACGGGAGATGGAATCCTCTTCGACGACAGCCCGGGAGACCCGATCGAATCCGGACGAAACGCGCTCTCCGGCTACCCGGCGTCTTTCCGCAACGTCCGGGACATCGCAGCAGTGACCGGACCCGAACGGTTGACGTCCCCGTGGTCACTCCAGCTCCCGTTCGATGCGGTGCAGGATCAGGTTGCCAGAACGTCCAGGGTGTGGCTGGTCACCACGCCCCAAAAGAAGCCAGACGCCGGCGCTGACGCCGCCAAGCTGACGCACCTCGGCTTCCACCAAGCCAGCCAGTTCGCCGGTCCCACCCACGAGGTCATTCTCTGGACGCGCTGAGGCTGTAACGCTACCGCGTCAGCTTGGCGTGGTCCGGATGGTGGTCGCCGATGTGCCCCGGGGCGTTGGCAGCCAAGACGCGCTCAACAAACGCACAGTATTCCTCCACGTAGTGGCGCAGGATGGATGCCGTGCCTTCGTCCCTGACCGATCCGTCCTCGTTGTAGGCCGTGCGATCGAATTTGATGTAGGCCTCCGGGGCGTTCAGCTGGGGTGCGTCGAGGAAGCTCAGGACGCTGCGCATGGACGCCTGCATCACGGCCGTGCCGATGCTGCCGGGAGACGTTCCGATGATGCCCGTTGGCTTGCGCGCGAAGGAATTGGTTCCCCAGGGCCGGGATCCCCAGTCGATGGCGTTCTTCAGGGCGCCGGGGACGGAGCGGTTGTACTCCGGCGAGATGAACAGGATGCCGTCCGACGCCGCGATCGCGTCCTTGAGGGCCCGGCCGGCGGGCGGGTAGTCGGCGTCGTAGTCCGGGCTGTACAGGGGCAGGTCCTTGATAGGAATCTCGGTGAATTCGAGCTCTTCCGGCGCCACGCTGATGAGCGCCTTGGACAGGACCCTGTTGATGGAGCGGCTTGAAAGGCTGCCGACGAAGTATCCGATCTTGTACGTGGCCATGGCAATGTTCCTTCCCGACGGCGCGGCCGGAACCGGCTCATCGACGGTGCGGTAACTGGAGGCTCCCAGCCCACAGCGAGCTTATTAGAGCAGCCCGGAGATGGGAATGGCCGGCCGCTGAGGCCTCCCCGACGTATGGATATGCCAACATCGCACAGAGTCCGGATATTCATACATCTGACAGTGGGCGCCGTCCCTACTCCCGCCCGGGCCTTCCGCGTCCTAGACTCAAGCCAACAACGGCTCAGGGCAATGACGTTCAGAAGGACAACGGGGTTTCGGAAAAGGGAGCGCGGGTGAAACTTGGCATAGCTCGGGAACGCCTGGACGGTGAGCGGCGTGTGGCTGCGACGCCGGAGACTGTCACGCAGTTGGCCGGACTCGGCCTGGAAGTCGTCGTCGAAAGCGGAGCGGGAACGGCCGCGGGGCACAGCGACGAGGACTACCGGAAGGCAGGCGCCCTCGTCGTCCCCGCGCTGGATCTGGCCAAACTGGATGTCTTCGCGCACGTCCGTCCCCTCGAACCCACGACGGCGGCTGCGCTGCGGCGGGGCGCCGTCACTGTAGGCCTGGCCTCGCCGTCGTCGGAACTACCCACCGTCCGCGCGCTCGCCGATGCGGGCGTGACTTCCTTCGCCCTTGAGTTGGTGCCGCGCATTTCCCGGGCACAATCCATGGACGCGCTCACGTCCCAGGCACTGGTAGCCGGATACCGCTGCGTGCTCGAGGCGGCAATGCGCCTCCCGCGCTTCTTCCCGCTCTATATGACGGCCGCTGGAACCATTCCCCCGGCCCGCGTGCTGGTGCTTGGAGCGGGCGTGGCAGGACTGCAGGCCATCGGCACCGCGAAGAGGCTGGGCGCACGGGTCTCCGCCAACGACATCCGGCCGGCCTCGGCGGACGAGGTCGCATCCATGGGCGGCACCTTCATCAAGCTCGACGTCGAGACGGCCGAATCGTCCGGCGGCTACGCGCGCGAACTCAGCGCCGACCGCGGTGCCCTGCAGCGTGAGCTGCTCGCCCCGCACGTGGCCCAAGCGGACGTGCTCATCACGACGGCGGCGGTCCCCGGACGGCGGGCCCCCCTCCTGGTGAGTCGCGAGATGGTCCAGCACATGCGCCCGGGCTCGGTGGTGGTGGACCTCGCCGCGGAATCCGGCGGCAACGTGGAAGGCTCGGTGCCTGGCCTGGATCTTCAAATCCCGACGGCGGACGGCCAGGGCGCAGTCACTCTCGTGGGGATGAAGGATGCCGCCTCCGCCATGCCCGCGGACGCATCGCGCCTCTACGCGAAGAACATCGCGAACCTGCTGGCACTGATGACGTGTGACGGCGCCGTCGTCCCCGACTTCGGTGATGAGGTGGTGGCGGGTGCGTGCCTGATGCACGACGGCGAGGTACGGCACGGTCCGACGGCGGAGGCCCTTGCGGCGCTCTCCGCCGAGACGGCGGAACCTGTCAGCACCGCCAACGAGGGGGTCTCCTGATGGACGGCATCGCCCTGCTCACTATCACCGTCCTGGCCGTCTTCGTTGGCTTCGAAGTGGTCTCCAAGGTCTCCAGCACGCTGCACACCCCCTTGATGTCAGGGGCCAACGCCATCCACGGCATCATCCTGGTGGGGGCGATCATCGTCGCCGGTCAGGCCTCGGATCCGTGGGTCCTCGCCGTGGCGTTGCTCGCCGTCGTCCTCGCCACCGCCAACCTGGTGGGCGGCTTTGTGGTGACGGACCGCATGCTGGAGATGTTCCACGGCCGTCAACGCGTGGCACCGCCCGGAGGTAAGGCCGGGCCCGTAGAGGCTGAGTCGAAGGAGCGCACGCGATGACCCTCATCGACCCGGCGTGGACCTCGCTTCTCTACCTCGCGGCTGCCGTGTGCTTCATCCTCGCCCTCAAGGGACTCAACTCCCCGCGAACCGCCCGGCGGGGCAACCTCGTGGGCGCATTCGGTGCGGCGCTCGCCGTCGCCACGGTGTTCATGTCCGTCAAAATGGACAATGTTCCCTGGATCCTGGGCGCAATGGTGGTTGGTTCGGGCGTGGCCGCGCCGGTCGCGCGGCAGGTCAAGATGACCCAGATGCCGCAGCTCGTGGCGCTGTTCAACGGCGTGGGCGGCGGCGCCGCGGCGCTTGTTGCGCTCCTGGAACTCGCGCACACTGAGGACCGCTGGGTGCGCGTGGCCATTGTCTTTACACTGCTGGTGGGGGCGGTGTCGTTCGCAGGTTCCGCCATCACTTTTTCCAAACTGCAGGAGCTCATGACCACCCGTCCGGTGGTGTTCGCCGGCCTGCCGACCCTCATGGGGGCGGTGCTGCTCGCGGCGGTGGGTGCCGCCGTCGCCGTCGTCTTCAGTGGTTCCATCGCGCTCGCGCTGCTGCTCCTAGTGCTGGGGTTGGTGGCAGGCGTCCTGCTGGTACTCCCGGTTGGCGGCGCGGACGTGCCGATCGTCATCTCGCTGCTGAATGCCTTCACGGGCCTGGCCGTGGCTGCCTCGGGCCTGGTGCTTGGCAATGTGCTCTTGGTGGTGGCCGGCACCTTGGTGGGCGCCTCGGGCACCATCCTCACGAGGGCCATGGCGGCGGCCATGGGCCGCAGTGTTGCGGGTATCCTCTTTGGCGCGTTCAAGGGAGGCTCGACGGCGGGCTCGACGGCGGTGAGCGATCGGCCCGTCCGCTCCTCCAGCCCGGAAGACGTGGCCGTGCTCCTTGGCTACGCGCAACGGGTCATCATCGTTCCTGGCTATGGGCTCGCGGTAGCGCAAGGGCAGCACACGGCGGCCGAGCTGGCCCTTGCCTTGGAGGAGAGGGGCATCGACGTGGACTTCGCGATCCATCCAGTGGCTGGCCGCATGCCCGGGCACATGAACGTCCTGCTTGCCGAAGCCAATGTGCCCTACGAGTCCCTCAAGGAAATGGGCGAGATCAACTCGGAATTCCGGACAGCCGACGTCGCGCTGGTGGTCGGCGCGAACGACGTCGTCAATCCCGCCGCGAAAACCACCGCAGGTTCGCCGATCTACGGGATGCCCATCCTTGAGGTGGCCGACGCGCGCCAAGTAGTCTTCCTCAAGCGCTCGATGCGGCCGGGATTCGCGGGAATCGAGAACGAACTCATGTACGAACCCCAGACCACGCTGCTGTTTGGCGACGCCAAGGAATCCCTCACCAAAGTGTTAAGTGCGGTCAAGGCGCTCAAGCTTAGTTAACCAACCCTGGGGTGCTCGCGCGCCTCTCCGCTGCCGAATCAGGTGAGCACACTCAGGATCGCGGCCCGCAGCTGCTGCCAGCCGGGTGAGCACACTCAAGACGCGGCCGGATGCAGCGTCCTATCATCGCCGAAGACCCAGGGTGGGAATGCTCCCATCCTTGACGGTTGCCCGGCTTCGAATGGACGGTGAGTGGAGTGGTTGGATCCTCGACGCATGAGCAGATGGTCACACGGTATTTCGGGGTACGTTGGACCGCCGTCGGAGCGTGCGCAGCGATGGTCCTGGCACTGCTCAGCGGCTTTGCTCTGCCCGCGCATGCCGCAGCCAACACAGTCATTTCCCTGACCTTTGATGACAGCAACGCGGACCAGTTGACCGCCGCTGCCACCATGAAGAACCTGGGGCTTCACGGCACCTTTTACACAGTCTCCGGATGGATCGATCAGCCGAGCTATTTCACGTCGGCGAACTTGCAGCAACTGTATGCGGACGGCAACGAAATTGCCGGGCACACCGTCACGCACCCGGACTTGGTCACGTTGACCTCGGATGAAGTGACGCGGCAGGTATGCAACGGCCGGGTTGCCCTGGCAAACATGGGGTTCAAAGTCACCAGCTTCGCCTACCCCTTCGCGTCCCAGGATCCCGCGGTGCAGACCATCGTGAAGAATTGCGGTTTCAACAGCGCACGCGGGCTCGGCGACCTTTACAGCAAGGACGATCCCGGGCTCCCGGCGGCAGAAACCATCCCTCCCGCCAACCCGTACGACACCGCGGCGCCGGAGGAAGTGGACAGCACGTGGACCTTGTCCAACTTGGAAGACTCCGTGACCAAGGCTCAGGCTGCCGGCGGCGGTTGGGTTCAGCTGACGTTCCACCACATCGCTGTGGGGACCGATCCGACCCTCACCATCAGCCCCGACTTGTTCAACCAATTCGCCTCCTGGCTAGCGCAACAACAGACGGCAGGCAGCGTTGCCGTCAAGACCGTCGACCAGGTCATCGGTGGCCCGGTCCAGCCGCTCGTCTCGGGTCCGCCTGTGCCGCCCCCGCCACCACAGGGAACCAACATGATCCAGAACCCGAGCCTCGAGACGCTGACCAGCGGGATTCCGCAGTGTTGGGCTGCGGGTGGGTACGGCACCAACACCCCCAGCTTTTCAGTGGTCTCGCCTGGCCACACAGGCAACAACGCGGAACTGCTGACCATGAGCGGCTACGTCAGCGGCGACGCGAAGCTCCTGCCGGCCCTGGACCTCGGCGGCTGCTCACCCACGGGCACTCCGGGCCATATCTATCAGCTCAGTGCCTGGTATAAATCCAATGTCATCACCCAATTCGAGGTCTACTACCGCACTGGAACGGGGTATTGGACCTACTGGACGGCGAGCCCGTTGTTCAACGCGAGCAGCAACTGGACACAGATCACCTGGACCACGCCTGCTCTTCCGGCAGGCGCCTCCGGTATCAGCTTCGGCCTGAACATCCAGTCCAACGGCTCGATCACCACGGATGACTACTCGATGATCGACGTCAGTCCCGCTGCCTCGACGGCGCCGGCGGCTCCCACCGGCGTGACCGCGACGGCGGGTAACGCTTCTGCGGTGGTGTCGTGGACGGCACCTGCCAACGGCGGCTCCCCGATCACTTCCTATACGGTGACGCCTTCGTCCGGGGGCACGGCACTGGCTCCGGTAACGGTCTCCGGTAATCCGCCCTCGACGACGGCGACCGTCACCGGCCTCACCAACGGCACCGCCTACACGTTCACGGTGACGGCCACCAACGCCGTCGGGACGTCACCCCAGTCCGCGGCGTCGGCGCCCGTCACCCCGACGGCCCCGACAGTTCCGGCCGCTCCCACCGGGGTGACCGCGACGGCGGGTAATGCTTCCGCGGTGGTGTCGTGGACGGCGCCTGCCAACGGCGGGTCTCCGATCACTTCGTATGCCGTGACGCCTTCGTCCGGCGGCACGGCACTGGCTCCGGTAACGGTCTCCGGAAATCCGCCCTCGACGACGGCGACCGTCACCGGCCTCACCAACGGCACGGCCTATACGTTCACGGTGACGGCGAGCAACGCCGTCGGGACATCCGCGCCGTCGGCCGCCTCGGCGCCCGTAACTCCCACGGCACCCGTTCCCGGCGTCGTCAACGGCGGTTTCGAATCCGGACTTAGCTCCTGGACCACCGGAGGGGTCAAAGCGCCGGTTGCCTCGACCACCGCGCACACCGGCACCGGCTCGGCGCTCCTGGGCCTGGCATCAGGGGCCGAGCCGCTGGGCGACAGCAACCTGTCCCAGACCATCACCATGCCGGCCTCCGGGACATCCACACTGTCCTTCTGGTACCAGCCGCACACGGCTGACGAGACCTGCACAGGCACCGCGTGCAGGTACGACTGGATGGAAGCGCAGGTCCGCTCCACGAGCGGCACGGTCCTGGGCAGCCTGTTCAAGCTGTGCAACGACAACGGCACCTGGACCCAACTCAGCGCCAACCTCTCCGCCTACAACGGCCAGACCATCGTGCTCTGGTTCAACGTCCACCTCGACGGCTCCAGCCCGGCGGATGACACTTGGATGTACCTCGACGACGTCACCCTCACCAACACCCAAACGACGCCGACGGCACCCGCCGCGCCCACCGGCGTGACGGCGACGGCAGGTAATGCCTCGGCAACCGTGTCCTGGACTGCGCCGGCCAACGGCGGCTCCGCGATCACCTCCTACGCGGTCACCCCGCACGCAGGCACCACCGCCCTGGCCCCGGTCACCGTGACCGGGAACCCGCCGGCGACGACGGCGAACGTCACGGGGCTGACTAACGGCACCGCCTACACGTTCACGGTGACCGCTACGAACGCCATCGGCACCTCCCCGGCGTCGGCCGCTTCTGCTGCTGTCACCCCGACGGCGGGGGCGACGGCACCCGCCGCGCCCACCGGCGTGACGGCGACGGCAGGTAACGCCTCGGCAACCGTGTCCTGGACTGCGCCGGCCAACGGCGGCTCCGCGATCACCTCGTACGCGGTCACGCCGCAAGCAGGTACCACCGCCCTGGCCCCGGTCACCGTGACCGGGAACCCGCCGGCGACGACGGCAACCGTCTCCGGGCTGACTAACGGCACCGCCTACACGTTCACGGTCACCGCTACGAACGCAATCGGCACCTCCCCGGCGTCGGCCGCTTCTGCCGCTGTCACCCCGACGGGCACGACAACCTCGGCCATCACCAACGGCGGCTTCGAATCCGGGCTCACCGCATGGACCACCGGCGGCGTCAAAGCGCCCGTGGCCTCCACCGTCGCCCACACCGGCACAGGCTCGGCGCTTTTGGGCCTGGCTTCGGGTGCGGAACCCTTGGGCGACAGCAGCCTGTCCCAGACCATCACCGTCCCCGCCACCGGAACCACCACCCTGTCCTTCTGGTACCAGCCCCACAGCCAGGAAGACCCCTGCACCGGCAACGCCTGCCCCTACGACTGGATGGAAGCACAAGCCCGCACCACCACCGGCACCACCCTGGGAAGCCTGTTCAAACTCTGCAACAACAACGGCACCTGGACCCAGCTCACCGCCGACCTCACCGCCTACAAAGGCCAGACCATCATCCTCTGGTTCAACGTCCACCTCGACGGCTCCAGCCCCGCCGACGACACTTGGATGTACCTCGACGACGTCACCCTCACCAACGGCTGAATCGGTGCGAAAGAGGTCCTGCTACTTGGATGCGGTTGGCGCTGCCGCCCATTCCGCTTCAACCGCCAGGTCCATGGTTGTGAGCCGCAGCCAGAGCCAGAGCCGTTTCTGCGGGTCGTCCAGATCGAGGTCAAAGTCCTTGGCCAAGCGTGAGATCCGGTAGCGGACGGTGTTGTTGTGCACGTGGAGGCGGGCCGCCATCGCGGAGATATTTCCGTTCGAGGCCATGTACGACCGCAGGGTGTCCAAATAGTCGGTCTGCTGCTCGGCGTCGTATGCCTGGATTTTCGCGATGTCGTCGAGCTCGGCAAATCCGCTTTCGCTGATGAAGGTCCCGATCTTCAGGAGATTCAGGGGGATCCTGTAATCCTCGAAGAGCCCGACGGAGGGGGCGGGCCCGCCGGCGGCATCCGGCTTCGTCGATTGTTGGTGGAGCAGGTATTGGAGTGTCTGCAGGGCTTCTGACCGGGATCCTGGCAGCTCCTCCACACGGGCTGCAATACCGCCGACGGCAGCGATGAGCGGATAGGAGCTGATCGTGTGGCCGTACGCGCCGATTTCCTGCACCACGCGCCGATGGATCGCCCTTGAAGTAGCCCCGTCGGAGGGAAGAAGCGCGTAGACCACGGAATCGATGAGGGCGCTGTGGCTGGTGTTGAACTGCACGTTGCAAACGGTGGTCACCAAGTGCAGCAGCCGATGGATTTCACGCACCGACTCCAAGCTGCCTGTTTCGGCCCGAACGATCGAAAAGGCCGCGACGGCGAGCCCGCCGGAGGATTCGAGCCCCAGTTGGGCTGCGGCAAAGGGCGCATGTCCGGGGTCCTCCATGAGGGTCCGGATCAGGTCTCCGTTCCTGCGTTCCCCGAAATCGGACGCGGAGCGGGCATGGAGCATGTGCAGTCCGGCCAGCGGCGCCATCCGGTCGAGTGCTTCCAGGGCCGCCTCCCGTTTGTCTTCGCCCGGGTCGATGATCCAGATCGAGCCAAGCAGTTCGCCGCTGGCCCTCACGGCAAGGGCGAGCCTTGGCATCTCTTCATCGATTCCGGGGATGAGCACGGCCCCGCCGGACGCGTAAACGGTCTTGAAGTCAGCATCGAACGCCGGCGGCTTGATCTCCTGCAGCGAGAGCGTGGTGACACGGCGGAGCTCGTCGATGGGCTGGCCGGGCAGTGTCGAGTAGCCCAGGATCCTGCCGAGCGGATCCACAATACTGGCCGCGCCGTTGGTGATGGATGCGGCAGCGTTGGCGAACGCGTAAAGATCCCCGAGTCGGACGCCGGAGACGGAGTCCACGGCAGCACCCATGACCGACGCCCGGGCCAGTGCCACGAGCCGTGTCCAATCGGCGGAGTCAGGTGCGATGAGGACCGCCAGATCGTAGCGGATCGCGGCAGAGCGCAGCTCCTCCAAGGGCGCCCCATGGGCCTTGACGATTACTGCGGCCGCGTTGCTATTCGACGCCCGGTGAAGAAGCTGGTCAAAATCCGGCGAACCGCACATGAGCCCGACGGCGAGGACGATCCGGCCATCGACGCTGGTCCATTCGTCCATGGGGTCGTACATGAGTACGTCCGAGACAGGATGTCCGAGGTTGTCCGGGGTGGGATTCGCGTGCACCAGATCGGCCTGCATGAGCTGGATGCAATCGGACAATCGCACGACCGCGGTCTGGAAACCGGGCTCTCCGGGGTGCCTTTCCTTCGCATCCATAGTTGGAAGATATCACAAGTCCAGAGCAAATCTTATGGAGGAATCAACATGTAGAAGGGAAGAGATCTACATCACCATTGAGGAAGGTACCGAAAGAGAATTCCCCCAAAAGACAGAGGAACAGAAAATGAGATTCAAGGACATCAGGGCGCTGGCCTCGGTGCAGGGACCGGCCCGGTCCGTGTCCGAGCGGCTGTCCAGGCGCTGCTACAGCGTCGAGGACATGAGGAAACTGGCCGCGAAACGCCTTCCGGGAAGCGTGTTCGATTACATCGAGGGTGGCGGCGAGGACGAGGCCTCACTGAAGCGCAACCGCTCCTCCTTCGACGACTGGGCCTTCCTCCCGAAGTGGGGTTCGGTGGAGCATCTGGACCTCGGCTCAACCCTCCTGCGCGGTCCGGTGGCGATGCCGCTGACGCTCTCGCCTACCGGCGGCACCCGGCTCTTCCACCCCGACGGCGAGACCGCCGTCGCCCGCGCGGCCCTTGAGGCAGGCGTTCCCTACGGACTGGCGCACATGAGCACCACCACCATGGAGGACGTCAGTGCCGCGACCCCGGGCCTTCGGCGATGGTTCAATATCGAGCCCACTGCGGACAAGGGATTGCTCCAGGCCGTCCTGGACCGGGTCTCGAATGCCGGATACGAAGCGCTTCTCGTCAACGTCGATTGCCGCGCGATTGGCCACCGGGAACGTGACTACCGCAACGGATTCACCGCGCCGCCGTCGATCAAGCCCAAGACTGTCATCGAAGGTGCGCTGCATCCCAGGTGGGCCCTAGGGTTCCTGGCCCACGATGCGATTGCCTTCCCAAATCTCGACGCCGAAATTCCCGAAGGCCCGCTCTCCAGCAGCCCGGACATGTGGCGGACCCTCCTGGCTGGATCCTACGAACCGACGGATTGGGACGACATTCGTGACCTGAGGTCGCGCTGGAACGGTCCGATCATCCTCAAAGGCGTCGTCAATCCCAACGACGCCGTCATTGCCGCCGGGCTCGGCATCGACGCCATCCAGGTCAGCAACCACGGCGGCCGGCAATTGGACCACATGGCTTCCCCGCTGGACGTGCTTCCCGACATTGCCGAGAAGGCGGCCGGCCGGCTTGAAATCATCGTCGACGGCGGCATCCGCCGCGGCTCCGACGTCGTCAAGGCAATCGCCCTTGGCGCTGACGCTTGCTCCATCGGTCGCCCCTACCTGTACGGACTGGCAGCGGCCAGCCAAGCGGGAGTAGCTCACGTCTTGAAACTCTTCGCCGCCGAAATCACGCGCACCATGATGCTCCTCGGAGTCTCCACGATCCAGGAACTCCGCGAAGAAGGCCGCGAGCTGATCCGTCATCGCAGCGAATCGTTCCCAGGTACTATCCCCACTCTTGAGGCCCAGATGGCCTACGCAGAAACGAGGTCCTCCCGATGAAATCCCCAACCACCAGCCCCCGCACGAAACACTCCCCGTTCGGCGTCGCCGCCGCCGTCGGAACGGCAGCACTGTTGCTTGCCGTCACCGCCTGTTCTCCCGCAACGTCCGCCTCTTCGGCAGCGTCGCCGGGCGGTACCCCCGGGCCGGACGCGAGCGTTCCCGCACTGGACGTCAACCAGGCCGCCGCCCAGTTGCTCCCGGAATCCATCAAGGCGAGCAAGGTCCTGCGTGTGGCCATCCCCACCAACGAGCCGCCCACCCAGTTTTACCGGGAAGGCACCCAGGAGATGACGGGTGCCAACCCCGACGTCGCCCGCCTGATCGGGGAGGCGCTCGGAGTGAAGGTCGAGATCCAGGTAGCCAATTTCGATTCCATCATCCCGGGAATCGCCGCTGGGCGGTATGACATGACCGTCTCCTCGATGACCCCGACGGCGGAGCGGATGAAGGTGCTTGATTTCGTTGACTACATGCAGATGGGCAGCACCATCGCGGTCGCGAAGGGCAATCCGCTGGGGCTCAATGAGAAGTCGCTTTGTGGCAAGAAGGTCGGAGTCCTGACTGGTTCCTACCAGCTCACAGTCGACGTCCCAGATTTCGACAAAACATGCACGGACGGCGGCAAAGACAAGATCCAGACAAGCGAGTTCCAGGACACTCGCCAGGCTATTTCGGCCCTCACCAGCGGACGCCTCGACGCCGTGTTGGCTGATTCGCCCATCCTGAACTTCGCCGCGACGCAGAACCCGCAAATCGAGATCGCCGCCAAGTACGGCTTCGCACCGGTCGGCGTCGGTATGCCGAAGGGCTCCGGCCTGGTCAAGTCTGTCTCAGCGGCCCTCAACACCGTGATCGGGAGCGACTCCTACGTCAAGGTCCTCGGGAAGTACGGCCTTGAATCCAGCGCCATTACCGACGCGCGCGTCAACTTCGCCCAATAAAAGGTGACCATCATGCAGCAACACTCCATTTCCGACACAAGGCAAAGCCTTCCCACGGCCCCGGGCGACTCCATCCCCGTGGTGCCGCTCCGACACCCCGTCCGCCTGGCAATCGCCGTCGTCCTCATTCTTGTCGCATTCAGTGCCGCATGGGATGTGGCGGCAAACCAGCGGTACCACTGGGACGTCGTCGTCTCCTATCTCTTCGCCCCGCAGATCATCACGGGAGCCGGGCTCACCATCCTCCTCACCGTGGTGTCGATGAGCGTCGGCATTGCCCTTGGCACGGTCCTGGCGATCATGCGGCTTTCGGCCAACCCGATTGTCAACACCATCAGCCGGGCCTTTATCTGGTTCTTTCGCGGCACCCCGCTGCTTGTGCAGTTGATCTTTTGGTACAACATTGCCGCCCTGTATCCGGTGATCGCGTTCGGACTGCCCTTCGGCGGCCCCTCCGTGGTCCTTGGTTCGGCCAACGTGCTGGTCTCTCCGCTCGGTGCGGCGTTGCTCGGACTGTCCCTGAACGAGGCCGCTTATATGGCCGAGATCATCAGGGGCGGCATCGGATCCGTGGACAAAGGCCAGTACGACGCCGCCCGGGCTCTTGGCATGAACGGCAACAAGCTCATGAGCCGGGTCATCCTCCCGCAAGCGATGCGCGTCGTCCTCCCACCCACCGGCAACCAGGTCATTTCGATGCTCAAAGGCACCGCCCTGGTCAGCGTCTTGGCCATCTCCGACCTGCTGTATTCGGCACAGATCATCTACGCCAACAACTACCAGACCATCCCGCTGCTCATCGTCGCGAGCCTCTGGTACCTGCTTATGACGACCATCCTGAGCTTCTTCCAAACCAAACTCGAACGACGGTACGGCCGCGGCTTCGACGCCGCACCGCGACGGACGCGCCGGCTAAAGACAAGGACAGCACGATGACTACCGCGATGGTGGAGGCCCAAGGAGTCCGCAAGAGCTTCGGTTCGACGGAAATCCTCAAGGGCATTGATCTGAAGGTCGAACGAGGCTCCGTGACCTGCCTCATCGGCCCCTCAGGCTCAGGAAAGACAACCTTCCTCCGATGCATCAACCACTTGGAGAAGGTCGACGCCGGACGCCTGTACGTTGACGAACATCTGGTCGGGTACTCCGAGCGGAACGGACGCCTCTACGAAATGAAGGAACGGCAGACCGCTCGTTCCCGGCTGACCGCGGGGATGGTCTTCCAACGCTTCAACCTCTTCCCGCACATGACCGTGCTGGAGAACGTCGTGGAAGCGCCGATACACGTCCTGGGACGCCCCCGCAACGAGGTCACCGTGGAAGCCCAGGCCTTGCTGGACCGGGTGGGTCTCGGCAACCGGGGGCATTCCTATCCCCAGGAGCTCTCCGGAGGGCAGCAACAGCGCATCGCGATTGCGCGCGCACTGGCCATGAAGCCCAAGCTCATGCTTTTCGACGAGCCGACGTCGGCGCTGGACCCGGAGCTTGTGGGCGAAGTGCTCGATGTCATGAAGTCCCTGGCCGAAGCAGGGATGACCATGGTGGTGGTTACGCACGAATTGGGCTTCGCGCGCCAAGTCAGCGATCAGGTGGTCTTCATGGACCAAGGGGTAGTTGTTGAAAGCGGCAGGCCCGAGGACGTCCTGGGCAACCCGCAACACGAACGCACCCAGGCCTTCCTCTCGAAGGTCCTCTAAACATCGGCAATCCCGGCCGGCCAACGGCCGGTCCCCGGAAAGGAACCCATCAATGTCCCGCAAGCAGGTCACAACCGAACTCGCACCCAGTCCGGCCGGCCCCTACTCCCAGGCCATCGTCGCCAACGGCTTCCTCTACACGGCTGGCCAGACTCCGCATGACCCCATCAGCGGTGACGCCGTGGGAACCACCATTGAAGAGCAGACACTCCAGGCCATGAACAACCTTGGCGCGGTCTTGGCCGCGTACGGGCTCGACTTCTCCCACGTTGTCAAAGCGACGGTGCACCTGCACCATCCGGGCCGCGACTTTGCAGGATTCAACACCGTCTACGAAACGTTCGTCGAAACCCCGTACCCGGCCCGCACAACGGTGGGTTCGTTCCTGGGTGACTTCCTCGTCGAGATCGACGTGGTCGCCGTCGTGCCCTAGCGCTTAGCGCTTAACGCGGAAGCGGCGGCCGCGAAGATTCGCAGCCGCCGCTTCCTGCTGAGCGTTAGGAGTTCTTGGTCGCGGCAAACATGCGGCGCAGCGTGAAGAAGCAACCCAAGGCGCCGAAGAGTAGCGCCATGAAGAAGTCGCCCATGTACCCCTTCACGAAATCCGGGTTGTTCGCCAGGTTGTAGTTCATCAGGTCCCACGGCTCGGAGCTGGTGATCAGGGACAAGGGCTGCCTATTGATGTACTTGGCGGCGTCCAGCCAGACTCCAGCGACGAAAGACAAAATCGCGGTGGCAGCTGTGATGGCCGCTATCACCCACACTCCTTTCCTGCTCAGCCCGCCAGCTCCCATGGCATAGAAACGGGCCGCCATCGCGGCAGCGGCGAAAGTGACGAGCGAGGACATCCAGCCAAAATTCCAGATGACAAGCCACAGAACGACGCCGATCGGGAGGGCCGGGAGTGCGAACAGGGCTCCTCTGCCCACGTTCTCGGCCCTTCGAATCGGGCGGGCGGGCGGCCATGCTGGTGCCTGGGATTGGTTGGATTCCGGATGCCAAGAGGGAATCTGCGGGCCGGAGGATTCCGGGGCGCTCATCCCGAACTCAGGCTGGGGACGCTGCGACGCGCCGTATTCGTTGCTGCCGGGCTGCATGTTTTCCGGCAGGTTGGTGCTTTCGGTCATTTTTCCCCCAAATGTGGACCGCTGCAAGCGTACGGAACATCCTTGCACGCGCCGGCGGAAATTCGCCAGCGTTTGAGCGAATAACTGCGTCGGCCATTCGCAGCCGAGGGGGAGAGCCTGGGGCCGACGTTTCTAGCTGGCTTCGAGGATCTTCTTGAGGTTCTCCAGGTCCTTGCGCATCGCTATGCGCATCATCGGCGCCATCACGATGCCTGCAAGGGCAGAGAACCCGGAAGGTTCGCCTGTGTTGCGGAGCGTCATGCGGGTGGCGCCATTTTCATCGGACCAGGTGTACGTGGTCCGCATTGGGAAAGGACCTTGGCTTGTGCGCATGGTGAGTTTCTCGCCGGGGACAAACTCGGTGAATTCGTAGACATAGTCCAGATTTCGGCCCAGGAATCGTGCGGTGAAGGCAACCCGGGATCCGACCGCGAGCGGCTTCGGCGTCTGCCATTGTGCAGATCGTATGTTCACGTACCAGACCGGCGCGTTGTCCGGATTGGAAGCATAACTTGCCACGATCTCGCGGGGCTGCCGGATCAGTATTTCGGTCTGGACGTTCACCATGTCCCCAACTATCGCAGAACGCGTCTATCGGCCGGTAATCCCATATCCAAGGAGCTCAGGGCAAGTTGTCGGAAAGCGTGGGAGCGTGCCCGGCTTCTCCGCCGTGGGGTTCAATCTCCACGTAGTAGATCGTCCCCGTGCCAGGGGCGTGGAGGCGGTGCGGTGAGTGACGAATCGGCCGGTAGTCGTGTCCGAAGGGATCGCGCACCGTGACACGTTCAAAGTGATCCAGCCGCGCGAGGAGGCCATCGACGTCCCTGAGTGTCGCGGGATGGGTCTCTTCACCCGCTACATCCACTACCCAGGGCGAACTGATGGCGCTGCTGGCGAGCTCCAGGGTGAGGGTCTCGAATATTCCGGCCAGAAGGGCATCCAGGGTTGTGGGGTAGAGGCGGAGCAGCCGATGCGCTTGCGGTTCCCGGCGTCGGTCGGTGATCCAGGTTTGGCGGAGCCACGTGAATTCGACCCGGCCGAACGAGGAGCCTAAGTTCAGCTTCCGGCCCTCCTCCAACGTCAAATGGAAGTTGTTGCCTGCCCGGTCCAGGATGCTGGCTGCTTCCTCAACGTACTCAAGGTCCTTGAGCATGGCGGTTTTAGAAGGATAGTAGGTGAAATCACCGAGCTCATCGACCACGACGTAGTCTGCCGGATCCGCGCCGGCAAGCTCGGTATCGTGTGCGGTTCCTTTGCTGAGGTCGGTGCGTTTCATGGTGAATCAGCTCCTACGAAGGGTCAGTCCGAAGCCCGGATAGGCGTTGCGTCCTGCCTTCATCAGACCACCAAACGGACCGGCCGGCATCGGTCCTTAATGGTTTCCTTACGCCGGTGGGAGCAAATTTAGCGCCCCCGTTCACGTTTGTAACAGTCGGCCGCCAGCATGCCCAGAATTACGCAACAATGGCATGTTGTTATTAGAGTAAGGATTGCCTTGCCTATCACGCTGCCGTTCCGCCCCGACTCGTCGGGCTGCCCCGCGTGAAGGGCGGGGCTACCCCAACCATTCTGGTCCCAGCCGGAAACCTTGAAAGGCCCCCATGAAATTCGGCATCAAATCCGCTACGGTCCTTGCCGCCGCCACGGCCTCGCTGCTGGCACTTTCGGCGTGCAGCGGCGCCCCAAGCGGTAGTTCCGCGGCATCCGGCGACGGCATCGTCGTATACAACGCGCAGCATGAGAACCTCACCGGCGCATGGGTGGACGCCTTCACCAAGGAGACGGGAATCAAGGTTACGCTCCGCAATGGTGACGACCTTGAAATGAGCAACCAGCTCAGCGAGGAAGGCAAGAACTCTCCGGCCGACGTTTTCCTGACCGAAAACTCCCCGGCCATGGTACGCATTGCGAGTGCCGGCTTGCTTGCCCCGGTGGACCAGGCAACCCTCAGCCAGGTCCCGGCGCAGTACCGGCCCTCCACGGGTGACTGGACGGGCATCGCGGCCCGCTCCACCGTGCTTGCCTACAACAAGACCAAGCTCAGCGAGGACCAGCTCCCCAAGTCCTTGATGGACCTCGCGGATCCGTCATGGAAGGGCCGTGTGGGCGCGTCCACAGGCGGAGCTGATTTCCAAGCCATCGTCAGCGCGATGCTTGCGCTCAAGGGGGAAGACGCTACCCAGAAATGGCTGGAGGCGGCCAAGTCCAACTTCAAGTCCTACAAGGACGACACCCCGGTGCTCGCGGCCGTGAACGCAGGCGAGGTCGATGCTGGAGTTTTGTACCACTACTACTCTTTCGTGGACCAGGCGCAGACCGGAGAAAACAGCAAGAACGTTGCTCTTCACTACTTCAAGAACCAGGACCCGGGTGCTTTCGTCAGCGTGTCGGGCGGCGCTGTTCTGGCGTCCAGCAAGAAGCAGGCCCAAGCGCAGGAGTTCCTGAAGTTCATCACGGGTAAAACAGGTCAGCAGGTCCTCCAGAACGGTGACTCCTTCGAGTACACAGTTGGTTCCGACGTACCGGCCAATTCCAAGCTCGTGCCCCTCAAGGATCTCCAGGCACCCTCGGTGGACCCCGCCAAGCTCAATAGCGAGAAGGTCACCGAGCTGATGACCAAGGTCGGGCTGCTCTAACGGGTCAGCCGACCTTGAAACCCCCGTTGCTGTAAAGAATCTGGCCATTCATCCACGAGCCCTGCTCGGAAAACAGGAATCTGACGAGGTCCGCGGTGTCCTCGGCCGTGCCGAGCCGGCCGGCCGGGGTCGCCCCAATGCCCGAACGCCGCGTCGCGTCGTCCATCCATCCAGTGTCGATGGGGCCCGGGTTCACCACGTTCGCACGCACACCCCGATCTGCCAGCTCAACGGCGGCTGCGGTGACGATGCGGTCCAGGGCTCCCTTGCTCGCTCCGTATGGCAGATTATGAACGGTGTGATCGCTCGTCAAGGCGACAATCCGGCCGCCGACGTCGCCCGGTACAACGGGTTCCCGTAGTTGCTCCGCGAAGGCCTTGATGAGGAGCCACGTCGCCCGGGCGTTGACTGCGAAGTGGCGGTCCCAGCTCTCAAGGTCGGTCGTCAGGATCGAACTGTCCACGGATTCACAGTGCGACATGACCAAAGCCGTGACCGGTCCGAGCGTTCCGGCAGCCTTGATGAGCTCAGCCGGCACCGCTGGATCGCTCAAGTCGCCCGGAACGAGCTCGACGGCGACTCCCAACGCCCGGCATTCGCTGGCGATGGACTCCGGATCGTCGGCGTTGCGCTCCAGTCCGACCCGATCGTCGTACGGCCGCCAATAGTTGAGGGCGACGTCCCAGCCGTCGCGCGCCAAACCGACCGCGAGACTCGCCCCGATTGAGCGCCGTCGGCCGACCCCCGTCACAACTGCGACTTTCGAATGGCTCTGCATAGTCATGGTTCGATTCTAGGAAGGTTCCAATCAGTCAACGCGGATCCTTGCGCCCCCGAACCCCGCACCGTAGGTTTGAGGAAGCGGACGTATGCGTCCGGGGGCATCGGGTTTGAAGCCGATGGCCAGTCAGATTCAGAGAAGGAACATGGCCGTGGCAACAGGTATTGTCAAGTGGTTCAACGCCGAGAAGGGTTTCGGCTTCATTGCCCCCGACGACGGTTCGGCGGACGTTTTTGCCCACTACTCAGCAATCGCCTCGAGTGGGTACCGATCACTGGACGAAAATCAGCGGGTCCAGTTCGACGTCGTCCAGGGCCCGAAAGGCCCCCAGGCGGAGAACATCCATCCCCTGTGACAGTAGGGCACTTTTCCTAAGGCAGTTCTGCAAGCAGCCGGCCCCACGTGGGTGCCAATAAAGGCGCCCCGGCAAGCTTGAGGCAATGCCACAGCGTCACCGCTACGGAATCCAGCACCGGCACTCCGGTGGTTTCCTCCACTTCCGCGGTGATGTTGGCGCCGTAAAGGTTCGTGCACAAATAAATGAGCGCGTCCGGGTTCGAGGCGGCAAGTTCCAAGGACCCGGGCAGCATTTCCGCGTCCGTGACGCGGGCGAAGGATTCGTTGTTGCTGAGGTCCAGGTGGCGGTGGCCAACCGTCTTGATTCCTTCGCTCGCATACGACTCAATGACGGCTTCGTTCACGTCCCCGGTATACGGCGTGAACATGCCGATCCTTTCCGTGCCGAACGTCCGGAAGGCCTCGAGGTAGGCCAAGGTCGAGGTCGTGGCCGGGATGCCGGTTTCCTCCGTGATTTCCCGGACCAAGGCCTCGTCATGCGCGGCGCCGAGCCAGGAACCTGAGGTTCCGTTCCACGCGATGACGTCGACGTCCGCCGTCGCGAGCAATGCGGCGGCCTCCCGCATGACGGCCGGATCAAACTGTTTGTCCGAGGAATCATCCAGCGCAATCCGGGTAACCGGAATCCGTGTGAAATGGATCGTGACATCCTGGCGCTCACCAAGGATCCGATAGCTCTGCGGCTCCAGGCACGTATTGGACGACGGCACGATCATGCCGATGCGGGTGGGGCGGTGTGCGGAAGGCATGGTTCTCCTAGGCAGAAACGGTGGCGTGAACGGAGGGCGATTTTCGAGCAGACAGGGCGTCGCGGTGGGCGGCGAAGCCGTTGCGGGCAACGAAACGGCCCACCGGGCCGGGATCGTGGAAACCGCCGTCGTCGACCACCACGCGTCCGGCGGAGACGACGACGGCGGGCCAGCCGCTCAGCGTCTTCCCTTCGAAAGGCGAGAAGTCCGTTCCCATGTGGAGGGCGCCGCCGTCGACTTCGCGCTCTTCGGCGGGATCGAAGATGACCAGATCGGCGTCGAACCCTGCCGCGATGGTGCCCTTGCCAGGCACGGCGTTGATCCGCGCGGGGCCGGCCGAGAAGACCTCGACGAAGTCCTCCACAGTGCTGTTGGGTGCCATCGCGGTGAACGTGACGGGCATTCTGGTTTCGACGCCGGGCAGCCCGTGCGGCATGAAGCGGATATCGTCGGTGCGCTCGCGCTTTTGTGAGAGGTCGTAGCAGGAGTGGTCCGAGGACACGGTGTGGATGGCTCCGGCCGCGAGGCGTTCCTTCAGCGCCGCTACGGTTTCGGCACTGCGCATGGGCGGGCAGCAGGCATACCACTCCGGGAATTCTGAGCCGTAGACGGTGTCATCAAGCGTCAGGTAGTGCGGGCAGGTCTCGGAGTAGGCTTCCTGGCCGCGCCCGCGGGCCTCGGTGACAAGATCCACGGCACCGGGGGTCGACTGGTGCACAAAGTAGACGGGCGCCCCGGTGTACTCGGCCATGGCGAGGGTCTCTTTGACCGAGACTTCCTCGGCGAGCTCGGGCCGTGTGGAATGCAAGTGCTCGATGCCGATCCGGCCGTCCGCGGCGTGCTGCCCGGTGCAGTCGGCGATGATGGGATCGTGCTCGGCATGGATGTACGTCAGTCCGTCCAGGCGCGCCATTTCGCGCATGACCTTCAGGATGGTGTCGCCGTCGGCCATGGTGGAGCCGCGGTTGGTGGTGTACATCTTCACTGAACGGACGCCCTCGGCGGCGAGTTGCTCGAGCTGCCAGGGCACGGTGTCATCCCAACTGACCACGGAGCCGTGCAGCGCGACGTCGCAGCGGGACTCGGCGGCCAAGCGCTTCTTGTTCAGGACTGCATACAGCGGAGATTCCTGGGCATCACGCGGAATTCCGAAGTCGATGATCGTTGTGGTGCCGCCCCACAAGGCCGCGGTGGAGGTAGTGCGGTAGTCGTCCAGGGTGCGGAAGCGGCCGGTCACTTGGGCCACGTGGCAATGGCCGTCCACGCCGCCAGGGATCACCAACTTGCCGGAGGCGTCGATGGTGCGGGAGGCGGCGGGGACCGGTTCCGCGGCGTCAATGAGCTGGGTGATGCGGCCGCCGTCGACCACGACGTGGGCTTCTTGCCGGCCGAAGCTGTTGACCACCATGCCGTGGGCGATGACGAGATCGGGAATGGTCACGGTGATCCTACTTTCCGGCTGGAACGGCAGCTGCGACAGCATTGGCAGTAACTGAGGCGCGAGCGGCGGACTGGATGGCGGTCAGGGCGGCGTCGAGGTTTTCGGACAGCCCCTGGCGATGCTTGACGGGCGGCGGCGCAAAAGCGCCTTGGCGATGGAAGCCTGACTGAAGGGCCACGACCGCTTCGGTCATGCGGATCCCGGCTGAGATTCCGTCCACCACGGGCACGGGGATCTGTCCTTCAAGTTCGCGCGCGAGTCCGGCTAGCGGCGCACCTGCCAGGATGACGACGTCGGCGCCGTCCTCCGCGACCGCCTGCCGGCTCAGCGCCAGGAGGGTTTCCTTGAAATCCTGCTGCACGGTGCCGATGCCGTTGAGGCTCTGGTTGATGGACCGGATCGAGGCAAGACGGCCGCCAAGTCCGAAATGCTCCACGCAATCCCGGTACCAAGCGGTGATGCGGTCCGAAATGGCGATGATGGAGAAGCGTTGGCCCTGCAGGGCCGCGGCGCAAAGGGCGGCTTCCGTGATGCCGATGACCGGCACGTCGGTGAGTTCCTTGAGCGCAGGCATACCGGGGTCGCCGAATGCGGCCACTACGACGCCGTCTATGCGGTCCGCTGCCGGATCGCCCCCGCAGCGCTCGGCGATGATTTCGGCGACGGCTCCGGCTGCGATGAGGGATTCGAAGCGGGTCTCGATGTATTCGACGCCATGTCCGGCGGTCCTGACGATCAGCTCGGTGTCAGTCCCCGCCGAGCGGCGGGCTTCGGCGTCGATCAGCGCAGTGACATCCGTGCTGATGTTGGGATTGATGACTAGCAATTTCATGGTCGTTTGCCTTGCAATTTGAGTTCTGTGGCGGGCTCGTTCTGGGGGAACTGCTCGCGGTACTTTCCAATGTGCGACGCCGATTGGGTTGCGGCGCGCTCGGGATCGCCGCTGGCGATGGCGGCGTAGAGATCGCGGTGCTCCTGGATCAGTTCCGGCAGGTCGTCCACATGGCGGAAAAGCCAGTGCATGCGGCCTTGGAGCGGTTCCAGCGCGGTGCGGAGAAAATCGTTGTTGGCGATGGCCGTGATGGCATCGTGGAATTCGCTGTTGGCGCGGTGTGCTTCGAGGATTGAGCCTTTCGCGAGGAAGCGATCGGCCTCGTCGAGGAGCCCAGCCAGGTGCTTGAGGTCCTTGTCGGTGGCGCGGGTCGCTGCCAGGCGGCAGGCGAGGACTTCCAATGATTGGCGGACATCGAAGAGGTCCTCGACGTCTTTGGGGCTCAGCCCTGCGACTTCGGAACCGCGGGAGGCCCGGTCCTGGATGAGGCCTTCCTGCCGCAGCATGCGGAGCGCTTCGCGGATGGGGAGTCGCGACACGTTGAATTCTGCGGCGAGGTCCCGCTCCACCAGCCGGGTGCCGGGCGCGTAATGACCCTCGAAGATTCGCGAACGGATGGCGTCCCGCACGGATTCCCGGAGGGGGCGGTCCGTGGTGGGGGTTTCATCTGCAATCAGCATTTTTGCTCCATTCGTGTTCTCTTGGGTCACTGCGCCCGGCATTCCCGGCGGGCGTCTGGCCTTTGGTGGTTCAGGACCGTCCGGCCAGACCGGTCAGGCGAGTTAGACCGGAAGTCGTTTGCCGTAGTCCAGCGTCAGCACGGACACGCCCATGATGATCGCGGAGCCGACAAAGTATAGGAGGGCCCAGGTGTAGGAGCCTGTGGCCCCGACAATCAGACCTACCACAATCGGGGTGACGAAGCCTGAGATGTTGCCGCTGAAGTTCATGGCGCCACCCAGGACGCCCGAGTTGGTTCGGCCGCCCAAGATGGCGGGGATGCTCCAGAACAGGCCAACCCAGCGGAGGAAGAACATGACTACGGACAGCAGGACAACCGCCGTCGTCGGGTCTGCCACAATGGTGACACCTACCAGGCCGCCAATCACGACGACGCTGGAGATGCCCAGCAGGGTGCGCATGACCTTGTTTGCCGACGCGCCGGCCGCACGCCATTTGTCCGCGATGGTGCCGCCCAGGATTTCGCCGACAAATCCGGCGCCGAAGATCACGAAGGTGGACCAGCCGATGGTGTTCAGGTTGAAGTGCTTGGCCTGGGCCAAGTAGAGCGGGCCCCACGTCAGGAGGCCGTAGAAGACGCCGTTGAAGCCAAGCCAGCCAAAGCACATTGCCCAGAAGGAGCGGAACTTCAGGTAGGGGAGGAGGGCGCGCTTGCCCTGGACGCCGTCCTTCTTGGCCTCGGCGTCTTCCTCGGCGTGGGAGGCCTCGATGTAGCTGGCCTCGGCGTCGTTGACGCGTTTGTGGTTGCGGGGATTGTCGCGGACGTACCACCAGACGGCCAGGCCCATGAGGACTGTCGCGGCGCCGGCGATGATGAACGAGAAGCGCCAGCTTCCCGTTGAGGCGATGAGCCAGGTGATGAGGATGCCGCCCAGGCCGGCGCCGAGCGGGGCGCCTGCATCAAGGATCGTGGCGCCGCGGCCGCGCTCCTTCTTGTGCATCCAGATCGCGTTGAGCTTCCCTCCGGCCGGCATGACTCCCGCCTCGGCGACGCCGATGCCCAGGCGTGCGATGAACATGCTGAGGAAGCCGCCGGCCAGGCCGGATGCTGCCGTGGCGGCACCCCAGCCGATGCACGAGGCCGTGACGACTTTGCGGGGGCCGAACTTGTCGATGAGCAATCCGACCGGGATCTGCATGAGGGCATAGGTCCAAAAGAATGCCGAAAGCAGGAGCCCGACGAGTTCCGGCGCGAGGTTGAATTCCTTTTGGATGATGGGCAATGCCACGGAGATGGAGCCGCGGTCGATGTAGTTGACGGCTACCAGGATGAGCAGCAGGACGAAGAGCCTCCAGCGGACACTCGTGCGTCGCTGCACGCCGTCCTTTTCTGCTGCTTTTCCTTCGACTACATGCGCGTCAGTTTCGGTGTTTTGGAGAGACACAGTTTCTCCTTCAGGGGGAGTTTGAGGAGCGGGGAAAGTCTTGAATTGTTGTGCTGGGTGCGGGTTGCCGCGGCAGCTGGACTCGCGCCGGCGGCAGCAGTTGCGGCCCGGTCCTCTTTCTGGGAGGAGGGACGCTGCCGGTTCGTTGAGTCCGTTTTGGGATCCCGTTTTGGGATCCCAAAATCAAAAGTAGATGTGACCCGGCGCACTGTCAAGGGTTTTGGTATACAAAGTGAAGAAACGGAATGTGACCGGGCGTCAAGTCTGGCGACATGTGGCCGCCGGCGCCGGAAGCGATGTCGGGATGGGATACCGGCGCTCTCCCTACCTCACGACGCGCAACCTGTTACGCGATGCGGAGAAGCCTCGCCGACGCCGGAATTCCGAGGCCGCAGGGAATTTTCCGTGTCGCCAGGCGCTTTTAGGGCCGGCTCGGGAGGGCTTAGCTCGGGTCGAGGTCGGCCAGAGCCGTCAGCGCCCGCTCGGGATGTTCCGCGATGCGGTTGAGGACGTACAGCCACCACTCGCCACCGAAGATGACGTACTCCCGGGTCCTGTAGCCGTCCCTGTGGAGCCGATCGAGAAGGTCGGTCCCCAGGCCGAGCAGCATCTCGAATTCGATCGCGTCTGTCTTCAGCGACTCTCCGTGCCTGGAGATGAGCGTGTTGACGAGCTCGTCGTCGTGGGTTGCGAGGGACAGGGAGTGGCCCGAGAGGATGAGCTGGCTCGCCAGATCGAGGTACGCAGCCGTCAGTTCGGCACTGTTGCGGGGGTAGGCGACAGACTCGGGCTCGAGGAACGCGCCTTTGACCAAGCGAACGGTACCCGGATGGCGAAGGACCCGCTCGAGGTCTCCGGGGGTGCGGTGCAGGCGGGCTTGGAGTGTGATGCCGACGCGGGGGATCTCGGCTACGAGTTCGTCGTACAGGTCGAGGACCAAATCGGTCCGATCCGAACCTTCGGCCGAGATCATCAGTCCCGTTCCATACGGTTCAGTTATCGCGGCAAGCTGGCGTACATGGTTGAGCGCCAGATCGCGGTCAACGAGTGCGCCGAGGTGGGAGAGATCGAAGGAGACGGTGCTCGGCAGGCCAGCCTTCCCGAGGCCGGCGCCCAACTCAAGGAACACTGCGGCTTCAGAGCGTGCGAGGTCGGTGTTGCGCACGCTCTCGCCGGCATATTCGATGCTGGCGGCATGCCCGCGGGCCACCGCCGCCGCCGCTACCTCGATGGCCTCCGCGGCTGTGTCCCCGGCCGAGTACCGACTTGCCACGCGTGAAGCCATTGTCGCCAAGGCTGGTGTGGACATGACGCGTTGCTTGAGGCCTTCATCCAATGCCCACGCCCGGAGGGTATTGGCAGCACGCTCAAGATCAATGTTCGTAGTCACCCGACAAACTGTACCTGTGGAGATCGCGGGCACCGGGGTGGCGTTCACGATGCGAAATACGGGGCGCAGGGCTGCTCAGGGTCGGCTGCCCCTCCGGGTGTGCGCCAGGATTTCAGCCAGCTCGGCAAGCCGATGTGCGCGTGCCGATTCTGCCGGCGTGAACGGTTCGTCCGGTCGCGAGAACAGGAGCGGCCCGTGCCAGGCGGTGGGGATCTTGAGGAGCGTCGTGGAGGGCCCGACGGCGGCGCGCGCCCCGGCGGCCGGGCCTTCGGGTTCCGGGGCGATGATTTTCGCCGACAAGAGCTCGGCGACCGCCAGCGGCAGTTCGTCCGGGTTGTCGGCGATCCGGGCAGCCAGGCTCAGGGCCTTGGTCTGGCCGTCCGCCATGGCGAGTGCAGTGGTAGGCCACACGTGCGAATCCCGGCCGCCGCCGTCGTCGAGCGCTGTCAGTAGCTCTTGCTCGCCGAGGTGGCCGGGAGCAGACAACACGAATTCGTCCATGACGGCTCCATCCATGGGGTGGACATGGATGCTGAGGATGTTGATGTTCATCCGGGCGAGCGAGTGGGTGATCCGTTGGAGGGAACCTGGCTGGTCGCGGAGCACCGTCCTCGCCCGCCAAAGCGCCGGGGCCGAATCGAGCTTCCTGCGATGGCGGAGGGCAGGCGCGTGGATCCAGCGCTGCAGGATCCTGGCTGCGGACGGCTCGGCAACCCAAATGACCAGGACCGTTGCGGTCACGGTCAGGAGGAGCACCTTGGCCAGGTAAGGCAGTTGCGTTTCAACCACAATGGCGTGGACAAGAAGTTCGATGGGAAGCATCACCGCGATTTGGGCCACGGTTACCCTGGCCTTCGGGGCCTCGGGCATCTCGCCGCACACTTCGCAGGAGAGCTCAGCGGTAATGGAAGTCCTCTTGTTCGGCTTCATGGCACCATCGTGCCCGAACCCTGTTTCAGGCGGATTGCGCCTGCGTCACGATCTTGGGCAGCCCTGATCGGGGCCAGTTCGGCGCCGACCGGATGCGCCGAACTGGCCCTGGGGCGCGAACTTAGCGGGTGGTCTCGTCGCTTTTGCTGGCGGCGGTGAGCTCCGTCAGCAGGTCACGGATTTCAACAAGCAGGGCGGTGTCGGCCGGAAGCGGTTCGTCCTCGGGCTCTTCGATGGACGCACGGCGCTTGGTCAGTTCGTTGATCTTGTTCATGGGCGCCACGAAGATGAAGTACACGACGGCGGCCGTGATCAGGAAGGTGACGAACGCGGTGATGACGGCGCCGAAGTTGACGAAAGTCTTCGCGTTGTCAGGCCAAATAGAGAAGCCCAGTCCCTGCGCGTTGACTCCGCCGGCGGCGGCGATAACCGGGTTGATGATGTTGGTGGTGAACGCTGCGACCAGGGCGGTGAACGCAGTGCCGATGACGACGGCGATGGACAACTCGATAATGTTGCCGCGAAGAACGAAGTCCTTGAAACCTTTGAGCATGGAATGACCTCCGGTGAATGGGTACGGGTGCGGTGGCCGGAATGAGCCCCCGGCCCGGCTGGTGACAACCGAAACGAGACTATCAATCGACGCCGTTCAGGCGTCACACCCCCGGCAATTTTTACGTCATTCAACGGAAGGCGATCGGGCTTCCCGGGGCCGTCCGGCGTAAGCTCGGACCGGATGCCAGTGCCGCCGTCGGGCAGTATTAGTTGAGCCCTACAGCGCTCAAGAGAAGCAAAACAGAGGCAGGCAATCCAGTGAACGCGCTGGCAGAGATGTTCAGGATCGGTCCCGGCAACAAGGACCATCACCCGGCTGTACGCTGCGCCGTGGGCGTCTTCCTGCCATTGATCACCCTCGTGTTGTTTGGACGGCTGGACCTTGTTGTTTTCGCCAGCTTTGCGGCGTTTACGAATATCTATGGCCGCAACGAGCCCCATAGCCACCGTTTTCGAAGCCAGCTCCGGGCCGGATCGCTCCTGCTCGGCATCATCCTGCTCGCCACCCTCACCGCCAGGATCGGACAGGGCTCGGACGCCTACGTGTGGATCCTCACGCTGGGCACCACGTTGGTTGCAGCTTTTTGCTCCGTCGTGACTGCGCTGTGGCGGCTTCGCCCAGCAGGATCCCTCTTCCACATTTTCGCTTTTGCCGCGATCGCCTCCGTGCCTCAGCAGCCTCCGCTTTGGGAGGGGATGCTTGCCGCCGTTTTGACTGCTGTGTTGGCGTTGCTGATCGGAATGTCGGCGCGGGTCGTCCCGAGCCACCGGACACCCTGGAAGCGGCCGGCGGCGGACCGGTTGCTTCCTCAGGAAGTCCGGGCAGCTTGGCTGGAAGGCTTGGGCTACTTCGTTGCTGCCGGGCTGGCTGGAACGCTTGCTACCTTGGCCGGGCAGTGGCTCGGGTTCGGACACGGCTATTGGGCCATGGTGGCGGCAGTGGTTCCCTTGGTGGGGCGCAGCACAAGGCATCGGGTGCAACGGGGAATCCAGAGGATCGTGGGGACCCTGCTGGGGTTGCTGGTGTTGGCTGGAATCCTCTGGCTCGGCCCGGCGCCATGGCAGATGGTGTTGGTGATTGCCGTATGCCAGTTCGGGGCTGAGCTCTTCATTGCGCGCCAATATCTCGTGGCACAGATATTCGTCACCCCGCTCGCGCTCATTTCCACCCTGCTGGTTGCCAACGTCCCGCCCGGGCTCTTGCTGCGGGACCGCATCGTCGAGACGGTGATCGGGGCCGCCGTCGGCGTCGCGGTGGTACTGGCGCCTGCGGCATGGTCCCGGGTCAGGGAACTCGTTCCCCGCTAGGCATTTCTCTATCGCCGGCGGTGTGGGACCTTATGTAAAGGGACTTATTATTTCCACATGCCCCAATCAGCATATTCATCGGGAGAACGTGCCATGCTTCCTGCAGATTCCACTTGGACCACCATCGACCGGATCCAGAACCTGATCCTGGAGAGTGCCGACTTTGAGGACTTCCTGAACGAGCTGGCACGGTTTTCTGCCCACCAGATGGCGGGCGACGGCGATGACGCACTCTGCGGGATCACGCTTTTGCGCGAGCGGAAGGCACTCACGATTGGTTGGAGCAGTGATGAGGCCCGTGAAGTGGACGAGATCCAGTACTCCTTGGCCCAGGGGCCATGCTTGACGGCAGCCGAAGAGGAACGCGAAGTCCACGTGCCGGATCTCCTTGAGGAGAACCGATGGGGTCCTGACTATGCGAACGCCGTTGCGTCGCACGGACTGAGGTCTGTGTTGTCGTTGCCGTTCGACCTGGAGGGAGAGGCCAAAGCAGCCCTCAATCTGTACTCCGAGGCCCCGTACAAGTTCGACGAAAGGGCCGCAGATCGGGCCCGCGGGTACACCCGTGAGGTATCGCAGGCCTTGCGTCTTGCGATCAGGTTCGCCCTACATGCGGACAGTGCAAAGAATCTCAGGGCAGCAATGGAGTCCCGAACGGTCATCGATATCGCTGTTGGAATTGTCATGGCACAGAGCCGCTGCAGCCAGGAGGACGCCGTCCGGATCCTGACGGAGGCCTCAAGCAACCGCAACCTGAAACTGCGGGATATCGCCAAGTCCTTGGTGGATTCCGTCGACGCGGCGGGCACCCTGACCCACTTCGAAGAACCGGCCCAGGAGCCCGGCCGCACCCGGGCAGGGTGAGTCCGGACCGCAGTTGGCCACCTCGCGGGGTGTACAACGGCGGTGCCAGAGGATAACCTTCTTGAGGTTGAGCCGTCGGCCATAGACACCCTTATTTGGAGTACCTATGGACCGTAGATTGCACGCCCTCGTTAAATTCGATGTTTCCACCGACGCCGTCGATATCGATGTTCGGGGAAGCCTGAATCAAGATTCGAGGCCCGCACTCGTACAGATCGTTCGCCGGATTCGGCGAATGGGCATCACCTCCCACATCAGAGTGGGCTTGTCCCACGCCGCAATGGTCGAATCGCAGGCCTTGGCCGGACTCCGCAATGACCTCAACGCGATCGACGGCGGTACCACGGAAGTGGGCCTCGCCACTGGATCCGGAGTTTCGTTGGAATTCACCGAGAGGCCTGCCGGTTTCCCGCTCGGGGCCCCAACGGGAGTCAAATCGATCGAGATCGCCGGCGAGTTCACTGCCTCGATCGATGCGTCAGGACTCCAGCCGTTGGACAAATGCTCCGATGAAGAACTTCTTGCCGCGAGCGATTTCGCCTTCGGCCTGCTGGACCAGCCCGGCACAGCTGCCTCTCCGGTGGTGCTGGCTCACTACGACGCGATCGGCTTGGAGATCTCGCGGCGGGAAACCAAGGACGGCTCAGCGGATGCGCCTGAGCCGGTCTAAGCTAGTGCTCCATTCAATGGAATACATGGAAGCGGTGAAGGCGCATTGGCAAACTCGGCATCGGGCGATTCAGTGGTGGACCGCATCGTCCGGATTATCGAGGCGTTCCCCGAAGGCTCCACGTCGCTGCGGCTTTCCGAACTAGCGGACACCGCCGGCCTGCCCCTCGCAAGCGCCCATCGATTGGTCCGGCAGCTCGCCGATCACGGACTCCTGGAGCTTGGCGCGAGCGGTAGTGTCCGCTTGGGCCTGCGGTTGTGGGAACTCGTGAACCGGAATTCGCCAACTCTGGCCCTACGGCAAGCGGCCCTGCCGTTCATGGAGGACATCCAGCAGGTCCTGAACCAGAACGTGAACCTTGCCGTGCTCGATGGCTGGGAAGCGTTGTTCGTCGAGCGGCTGTCCCGCCGGGGATCTGTGGCCAACCGCGCCCGCGTTGCTGGACGCATGCCGGTCCACATCTCTTCGGCCGGGCTGGCACTGATGGCTGGCCAGCCGAGGGAACAGCAGGCCGAGTACCTCAAGCAGTTCAGCGACCCCGCGGGAAAGGTGACGGCCGACGTCGTCCGTCACCTTTTGGCGGAAACCGCCCAGCAGGGGTACGCCCAGCTCGCGGGCGTGGTGGATCCGGACACGTGGGGCATCGCGGTGCCGGTCACGGACAGCAAGCGGCGCACGGTAGCCGCGCTCGGCGTCGTGGTTCCGCTCGCGGAAATGCGCCTACAGGCCCTGGTGCCTGCGCTGCAGACTGCGGCACGCGGAATCGCCCGCCAACTTGGGGAGCGTCGGGACGCCTAGCTTTTTCCGTTGAACGGAATTCGTATGACGCCGACCATGCGGCGGGGGTCACACTGGTCAGCAGAACCACCGCAGCCCGTGAGGCGCGATTCCGCAATGAAGCGAGGAACACCATGGCACGCAAGATCATCACCACCCAAGTGGCCATTATGGGCGCCGGGCCGGCCGGGCTCATGCTTTCCCATCTGCTGGCCACCTCGGGGATCGAATCCACTGTCATCGAGGTCCGTAGCCATCAGCAGATCGCCGAAACAGTCCGTGCGGGCATCCTGGAACACGGCTCGGTGAACCTGCTCGTGGACAGCGGTGTTTCCGACCGGGTGCTGCGCGACGGCGACCGGCACGACGGGATCGAACTGCGTTTCAACGGCGAAAGCCACCGGATCGACTTCAAGGAACTCGTAGGCGAATCCGTGTGGCTCTACCCGCAGACGGAGGTCTTCCTCGATCTCGCCGCACGGCGCAAGAACGACGGGGGCGACGTCAGGTACAGCGTCACGGACACCACCATCCACGACCTCGAAGGCAAACCCAAGGTCTGGTTCACCGACGCCGAGGGCCAGGAGTTCGAAATCCAGGCGGACTTCCTGGTGGGCGCCGACGGTTCCCGCAGCCACTGCCGCTTCCAGATCCCCGAGGCCAACCGCAAGTGGTACTTCCACGAATACCCCTTCGCGTGGTTCGGCATCCTCGCCCAGGCACCGCGGAGCTCAGACGAACTGATTTATGCCAACTCCAAGAACGGCTTCGCCCTGATCAGCCAGCGCACTGAGAACGTGCAGCGCATGTACTTCCAATGCGACCCCAAGGAAAACGTGGCCGATTGGGACGACGAGCGCATCTGGTCCGAATTCCGCAGGCGCGTCAACGGAAACGGCTTTGAGCTCAAGGAGGGGCCGGTACTCGAGAAGATGGTCCTGCCGTTCCGCAGCTTCGTCCACACCCCGATGCGCCACGGGAACCTGTTCCTGGCCGGCGACGCTGCCCACACCGTCCCGCCGACGGGCGCCAAGGGGCTCAATTTGGCCCTGCATGATGTCAAAGTTCTCTTCGAAGGCCTCGATTCCTTCTACACAAACGGCTCCAACGCGCAGCTCGAGTCCTACAGCGACCGTGCCCTGGAACGTGTCTGGAAGGCACAGCACTTCTCCTACTGGATGACGTCCATGCTGCACACCGCGCCCGGTTCGGACGACTTCGGCCGCGCACGCCAGCTCGGCGAGCTCCACTCCGTGGTCTCTTCCCGGCATGCCCGGGCGTACCTGGCGGAGTCGTACACCGGATGGCCGGCGGGGAAGTAGCTGACGACACGCGGCTGGCTATTCGCGACGGATATCCGGTGAATCCACGGCGCCGCCGGCGTCGTGGTGCCTCAGTGTGAGGCGCCGCTCCCCTTGGACCGTCCAGCAACCTCGACGTAATAGACCGACCCCGCCGCAGGAAAGAAGAAGCGATGCCCCGCGTGTCGGATTGGCTGGTAGTCGTGGCCGAAGGGATCATGCACCGTGACTCGTTCGAGGTGATCAACGCGGGTGAGGAGGCTACTGACTTCGTGGAGAGTCGCGGGGTGGGTTACTTCGCCGTCCACCTCCAAGACCCACGGCGCGTCCGTGGTCCTGCCGGCATGTTCGAGGTAAAGCATTTCAAATAGTCCCTCAAGGAGGGCTTCCAGCGTTGTCGCGTGGAACCGCTGCAAGGGATGGGCCTGCATGTTTCTCTGCTGGTTGTTCGTCCACGCTTGGCGGAGCCAGTTGAATTCCACCGTGCCCAATGAGGGACCCAGATGCAGGTGCCTGTCCGTATCCATGGTCAGGCGGTAGTCGTTGCCGGGTCGGTCAAGAATGCATGATGCTTCGTCCACGTATTCCAAGTCTTTGAGCATTGCGGCCTCGGACGGATAGTAAGAGAAATCACCGACCTCATCAACCACCACGTAATCGTTCGGACGGATGCCCGGAACTGTGGCGTCGGTCGCCATTCCGTGAGAAAAGCCGTTGGGTTTCATGGTTGCGTCAGCTCCTGCGGAAGGACCGGTCCACGGCCAGGCTGGCCATGAATTACTTCCTCGATCAGATCACCGAAAGGATCCGCCGCCTGCGGTCTTAATGGTTTCCATATGCCAACAGACGCAGATTTAGCACTCTCTTAACGGCCAGGCCTCGAGCAATGGCGGCAGGCATGGCAGACTTCGGCCATGAGTATCGAGCACTGGTGGTCGAAGCTGAAGCCGTCTACCCAGAAATGGCTTATTGAGAACAACGGCGACGCGGTTCCGCCGGAAGTGGTAGTCGAGATCACCCAAGCTGGCGGCCCGATTGCTTCGGATCCATGGTGGGTTGGTCGGAGTGGGCCTTCGGGGTTCTATTTCTCGGACGAGGCGGTCGACTGGATCGAAGCGGTAGCGAACGGCGAGATGCCGGAGCGGCCCTGACAGCAGTGCTTTCTGGGCGCCCCCTACGCTGCGCTCAGCCGACGTGGACCCACGGGCGCCGGCTGACATCGGGTTCGGCTTCACGCAGGACTTCGCGGGTGACCGGAGCGATCTCTCCCTCGCCGAGGAACAGGAAGCGAAGCAGGTTGATGACGGGGTTTCCTTCGGTCCAGCGGAAGTAGATGTGCGGCATGAGGCCTGTCACGTCACGGATGTGCAGCAGCACTGACGCGATGGTGTTGGGGACCACGGGACCGTGGACTTCCAGTATCTGGTGTCCGTGCCGGACCACGCCATGGACCTCAAGTGCGGTTTCAAAGTCGGAAGAATCGTCCACGATCACTTCCAGGAAGAGCGCCTGGTAATCCACCGGAATGTGGCTGACTTCGATGGCCGAGGTGAGTTTGTCCCGATAGGCCTCCGCGGTGAGTCGGAGGGGTTCGTGGGCGATGAGCGCAATCGGGCCGCTCAAATTGGTGGACATGAATTCCAGCGCCTGGCGGTCCAGATGGACGTGGGTGGCGTGCAGTTCGAACGAGCGCCGGATCCTCGAAAGCAGCGAGATCACGATGATCCCCACGATGAAGATCGCGGCGATCCGGATACCTTCGGGACGTTCGAAGATGTTGGCAATCGTTGTGTAGATAAAGACGACGGCGATGATCCCGAATCCGACAGTGCGCTTGCGCTGCCTCAAGCGGCGCGCCGAGAGGGTCACCGCCACAGCGGCAGATGTCATCAGCACCAACACGCCGGTGGCGTACGCGCCACCCTGGGCGTCGACGTCGGCGTTGAAAAGGAACGTGATCAGGAACCCGATGAGGGTGAACACCAGGACCAACGGGCGCACCGCACGGGCCCAGCCAGGCGCCATTCCATATCGTGGCAGGTACCGCGGGACCAGGTTCAGCAGCCCGGCCATGGCGGAGGCGCCTGCGAACCACAGGATCGCGATGGTGCTCAGGTCATAGACGGTGCCGAACCCGACGCCGAGATATTGGTGCGCGAGGAATGCCAGGGCGCGTCCATCGGCCTGGCCGCCGGGCTGGAACTCCTTCTCCGGAATCAGCACAACAGTGGTGAAGCTGGTAGCGATCAGGAAGGAACTCATGATGACGGCCGCCGTGGTCAGGAGGCGGCGGGTCCCCTTGATCCGTCCGGCGGGGTTCTCCTCGGTGTCCGAGGCACGTCCACGGATCTGGGGCATCACGGCGACACCGGTCTCGAAACCGGACAGGCCCAAGGCGAGTTTTGGAAACACCAGCAGGGCGATGCCGATCACCATGAACGGGTTTCCGTGCGAAGTGGACAGTGCATGCCACCAGTCGCCCACCGCGACCGGATGGGCGAACACCTCTACAAACGTTGAGAATACGACGACGACATTGAGGCCCAGGTAGACCGCGACGAGGACGACGGCCACGCCGATGGCTTCCTTGAATCCGCGCAGGAATACGGCGGCCAACAGGGCGAGGAGGAACAAAGTAACCAGGATGTTCTGTCCCTGCAGCCAGCCCGGGGCGAGCGGGTTTTGGATCGCGTGTGCGGTGGCGTCAGCGGCCGAAAGAGTCATGGTGATCATGAAGTCCGTCGCCGCGAACCCGAGGAGAACAAGGACGAGGATCTTCCCTCCCCAGCGGGGCAAGAGACGCTCGAGCATCGCTATGGATCCCTCGCCGCGGTGGCTTTCACCGGCGACGCGGTGGTACACGGGCAGGGCGCCGAGCAGCGTGACGGCCACCAGGACGATGGTGGCCAAAGGGGAGATCACTCCCGCGGCCAAGGCAGCGATGGCGGGCTGGTAGCCGAGGGTGGAGAAATAGTCGACGCCGGTGAGGCACATGACCTGCCACCATGAGTGCTTCTTCAGATGGGGATCGCCCACCGCGCCGGGTCCTTGGTGCGAACCTTTGGAATCCTGCAGTCCGAACAGCAGCCATGTCCGCAGGGAGGCCATGCCGCCGGGCCGTGGGGCCGAAGGATCAGCCGGGGGCCTGCTCAAGGTAGTCATGGTGTCCTTTCCGCGCGACGCGCAGGCACCGCGATCATTGCTGAACATAACACCGACAAGAGGTGTTTTCGCTGGTTGAAGCCGATCTTGACGAATCCTTAACGTCGATTTCCCGGAATCCACCCGCACTTGTTAAGAAGCCGTCAAGATTCGGCCCCGCCGTGTTAAGGAACCATCAGGAACCGATTTTCGCTACCAACCGAGGAGTTGACTGGCATCAGCCCCGCAAACGGGGCACGGATGAAAGGACGTTCCAATGGCCGACGTGGCTGTTGTGGGGATCTTCGTGGTGTCCATGGGGATCGTGATGTGGATTGCCCACCTGCTGGGCAAAATCATCGACGGCGATGGGCCGGTGAACGGGCAGTGAGCGCGGACGCCGTGATGTGGTTGGTCCTGTTCATTGCAGGCCTGTGTTTGTTCGGCTACCTGCTGGCCGTCTTGATCCACCCGGAAAAGTGGTGATTCGGGATGGTTTTCAGCATTGCCTCCTTCGTCACCCAGGTAGCCGTTCTGCTTTTGCTGCTGATCCTGGTGCACAAACCGCTGGGCGTTTACCTCGCCAGCGTGTTTGAGGGCAAGAAGTCAACGCGGGTGGAACGGCTGTTCTACCGGTTGTCCGGGGTGGACCCAAATACCGAACAGCGCTGGTCGATATACCTGCGCAGTGTCCTGGTCTTCTCTGCCGTGTCCATCCTGCTGGTCTTCCTTCTCCAACGGCTCCAAGGCGTCCTCCCCGGGAACAACTCCCTCCCTGGCGTGGATCCTTGGACGGCCATGAACACGGCCATCTCCTTTGCTACGAACACGAACTGGCAGACGTACACGCCGGAGACCACCATGGGCATCTTCGCGCAGATGTGCTTGCTGGCCGTGCAGAACTTCCTCTCCGCCGCCGTCGGAATCGTGGTGGTGGTCGCCCTGATCCGCGGCATCGCGCGGACCCGGACGGACAGGCTGGGGAATTTCTGGGTGGACTTGGCTCGCACTTCGTTCCGCGTGCTGCTCCCGATGGCTGCGCTCGCGGCCATCGTGATGGTGATCGGCGGTGTGGTGCAGAATTTCTGGTCCACCGACGTCGTCAATCAAGCAACAGGCGTCACCCAGACCATCCCCGGCGGCCCGGTAGCCTCCCAAGAGGCCATCAAGATCCTCGGCACGAACGGCGGTGGCTACTTCAATGCCAATTCCTCGCACCCGTTCGAGAACCCGAACGTCTTCATCAGCATGTTCGAAGTCTTCCTGATCCTGCTCATTCCTTCCGCATTGCCGTACGCCTATGGCCGCATGGTGGGGGACCAACGGCAGGGGTACACGGTAGTCGGCGTCATGGGCACGCTCTGGCTGACGTCCACGGTGCTGATGGGCTGGGCCGTTGCAGGGGCTGCGGGAACGGCAACCGCGGCAGCCGGCGGTTTGGGCGAGGGCTTTGAACAGCGCTTCGGCGCGGCCCAGAGCTCCATCTTTGCCACGGCCACCACCCTGACTTCAACAGGAGCGATCAACGTGGCCCACGATTCCCTGCCGCCCCTGGCCGGCGGCGTGGCCATGGTGAACATGATGCTCGGTGAAGTGGCCCCCGGCGGCACGGGGTCAGGGCTTTATGGCCTGCTCATCCTTGCGATCGTCTCCGTGTTCATCGCCGGGCTCATGGTGGGCCGCACACCGGAATTCCTGGGCAAGAAGATCGGGCCACGGGAAATGAAGCTCGCAGCCATGTACATCCTCGTGACGCCGGTGGTGGTGCTGGCCACGGCCGGAATCACAGTCCTGCTTCCGGACGCCATGGCCAACGCGCCGGCCTCCGGTCCGCACCAATTCAGTGAGGTGCTCTACGCGTTCACCTCCGGAGCCAACAACAACGGCTCCGCGTTCGCCGGCATCACCACCTCCGGCCCCTACCTGTCCACCATCATGGGAATCGCCATGCTCCTGGGCCGCTATCTGCCCATCGTGCTGGTGCTGGCTCTGGCGGGTTCCATGGCAAAACAGCCCCGGATCCCGGCATCCTCCGGAACAGTGCCCACCCATGGCTGGCTCTTCGGTTCGCTCCTGCTCTCCGTCACCGTGATCATGACGGCGTTGAGCTACTTCCCTGCCCTCGCCCTAGGCCCCCTCGCAGAAGGACTCCTCAAATGACCCCGTCCACAACGGACACCGCCGCCCAGACCTACGCAGACGGAAATCCTCTGGGCACTCCGGGGGAGCACAAACACCACACCAAAGCGCCGGCGAAGCTGGACTTTGCCAGCATCCGGACCGCGTTGCCGGTCGCAGTGCGGAAGCTGGGGCCGCGCCAGATGATCCATTCGCCCGTGATGTTCACCGTGCTGGTCGGCGCTGCTCTCTGCACCGCTATATGCATCCTCAAACCCGCCGTGTTCGGCATCTCGGTGACGATCTGGCTTTGGCTGACAGTGCTCTTCGGTACCTTGTCGGAAGCCATCGCCGAGGGCCGCGGCAAGGCCCAGGCGGACAGTCTCCGGGCCAGCAGGAAAGGCGTCGTTGCCCGGCTTCGGCTTGAGGACGGCACCCTCAAGGAAGTGCCGGGAACGGAACTGCGGAAGGACGACGTCGTGATGTGCGAAGCCGGGGACGTCATCCCTTCCGATGGCGAGATCATCGAAGGCCTGGCGAGCGTGGACGAATCCACCATCACCGGTGAATCGGCGCCAGTGATCCGTGAATCCGGCGGCGACCGCTCCTCGGTAACCGGCGGCACCAAGGTCCTTTCGGACCGCATCGCCGTTCGCATTACGGCTGAGGCGGGCGAAACGTTCATCGACCGGATGATCAGGCTTGTGGAAGGCGCCGTCCGGCAAAAGACGCCCAACGAAATCGCACTCCACGTCCTCCTTGTCTCGCTGACCATCGTTTTCCTTGCCGTCACCATGAGCTTGGCACCGTTCGCTTCGCTGCCGGGGGCAACGCCGTCGCCGATCGTGCTGGTGGCGCTGCTTGTCTGTCTCATCCCGACGACGATCGGGGCGCTCGTGCCGGCCATCGGCATCGCCGGCATGGACCGCTTGGTGCAGCACAATGTCCTGGCCACGTCCGGCCGCGCCGTGGAGACCGCCGGAGACATCACCACCCTGCTGCTCGACAAGACCGGCACCATCACCTACGGCAACCGCCGCGCGGTCAACTTCTTCCCGGCCCACGACGTCGAGCGGTCCGAACTCATCGAAGCGGCGCGCCTGTCGAGCCTGGCCGATGAGACGCCGGAGGGACGCTCGATCGTGGATCTCGCGGCGGAAAAGGGCGTCGGCGGCCCTGACCTCGCCGCACTCCTGAAAGGCTCGGAAGAGTTCGCGGTTGTCGAGTTCAGTGCGAGCACGCGCATGAGCGGCCTGGACCTCGACGGACGGAAGATCCGCAAGGGCGCCGCAACCGCCGTCGCGAAGTTCGTGGCGGATGCCGGCGGCCAGACGCCTGCCGAGGTGGACCGCGCGGTGCGGGAAATCTCCGCCCAGGGCGGCACACCGCTGTTGGTGGCCGGCGTCGGGCACGACGGCGGAGCCCGGGTCCTCGGCACGATCCACCTCGCCGATGTGGTCAAGCCGGGCATGCACGCCCGCTTCGCCGAACTGCGCCGGATGGGCATCCGGACGGTGATGATCACGGGCGACAACCCCATCACGGCCAAAGCAATTGCTGCGGAGTCCGGCGTCGACGATTTCGTCGCCGAGGCCACCCCCGAAGACAAGCTTGCTGTCATCAAGGACGAGCAGGCGCACGGCCGGCTGGTAGCCATGACCGGTGACGGCACCAACGACGCCCCCGCGCTGGCCGCGGCGGATGTCGGCGTCGCCATGAACTCGGGCACGCCGGCCGCCAAGGAAGCCGCAAACATGGTCGACCTGGACTCGGATCCCACCAAGCTCATCAACATTGTGGGCATCGGCAAACAGCTGCTCATCACCCGCGGCGCCCTGACCACGTTCTCGGTGGCGAACGACGTCGCAAAGTACTTCGCGATCGTTCCGGCGCTGTTCACCTCGGTATTTCCAGGGCTTGCCCGATTGAACATCATGGGCCTGGCGTCGCCTTCCTCGGCCATCCTGTCCGCGGTGATCTTCAACGCCTTGATCATCATCGCCCTGGTTCCGCTCGCCCTGCGCGGCGTCAAATACCGTGCCGTTTCGGCGAACCAGGCGCTCGCCAGGAACCTGGCAATCTACGGCCTCGGCGGCCTTGTGGCTCCCTTCATCGGGATCAAGCTCATCGACCTGCTCATTTCCCTCATCCCCGGCATCGGCTAGGAGAGAATCATGAACACCCTTCCCGGCTATCTTCGGCAAGCAGGAACGGCCCTCCGCTTCCTGCTCCTGGCCACTGTGGTCCTTGGATTGATCTACCCGCTGGCGATTTTCGGTATCGGCCAGGCCGTTGCGCCCTTCCAAGCCAACGGCTCCATCGTGCGGGACGCATCCGGAAAGCCCGCAGCTTCCGCACTGATTGCGCAAGTCTCCGCCAACGACGCCGGCATCCAGAATCCGTTGTGGTTCCACGCCCGTCCCTCGGCGGCGAAATGGGACCCGGGGGCGTCCACCGCCAGCAACCTGGGACCCAACGATCCCAAACTGCTTGACGCCATCAAAGCCAACCGCACCGCCGTCGCCGCCGCAGAGGGGGTCAAGGAGTCCGACGTCCCCGCCGACGCCGTCACGGCGAGCGGTTCCGGGCTGGACCCGCAGATCTCGGTGGCATATGCCCGCCTCCAGGTGCCCAGGGTGGCCAAGGCACACGGGCTGAGTCCTGAGACGGTGCAGGCCATGGTGGACCGCCGCACGGTCACGGGACTCGAGGCCTTCCTGGGGCAGCCATCCGTGAACGTCACGGAGTTGAACCTGGACGTCGCCGCAGCGGCCGTCAAATAGAGGAAACCGACCAGGTGAGCGCGGCCGGCCCCGCGGGCACCCCCCGCGTTCAACAAGTGAAAGAATGACCACATGGCACGGGCGACGCTGCGCATTTTCCTCGGGGCAGCCCCGGGGGTGGGGAAGACCTACGCCATGCTTGAAGAAGCCCACCGGCTGCGTGGACGTGGGGAAGACGTGGTGGTGGCTTTCGCGATGGACCACGGGCGCAGCGACACCCGGGCCTTGATGGACGGGCTGGAAGTCATTCCTCCGCACAGAATCGCGTATCGGGATACCAGCTTTGAAGAGATGGACGTCGACGCGGTCCTGGCACGCAAGCCGCGCACCGCCGTCGTCGATGAATACGCCCACTCGAACATTCCCGGAAGCCGCAACCCCAAGCGTTGGCAGGACGTCGAGGAATTGCTCAACGCCGGAATCAACGTCCTCTCCACCGTCAACGTGCAGCATCTGGCATCCCTCGGTGACGTCGTGAGTGCCATCACCGACGTCCGGCAGGCGGAAACAGTGCCCGACGACGTCGTGCGGCGTGCGGACCAGATCCACCTTGTCGACATCTCACCGGAGCTGTTGCGGCAGCGTTTGGGCGACGGCAAGATCTACTCGGCGGACAAGATCGACGCCGCGTTGTCCAACTACTTCCGGATGGGCAACCTGACGGCTTTGCGGGAACTGGCGCTGCTGTGGCTGGCCGACCGCGTGGATGAAGGGCTCGCGAAGTACCGTTCGGAACAGGGGATCGAGGCGAGCTGGCCCGCCCGCGAACGCATAGTCATCGGGCTCACGGGCGGCCCCGAAGGGGAAGTCCTCGTCCGCCGGGCTGCCCGGATCCTCAAGCGCGTCAACGGCGGTGACTTGCTCGCGGTGCACGTCCGCGCCGCTGATGGCGTGGCGTCGGAATCCCCGCAGGCGTTGGAAGCCCAGCGCTTGTTGGTCCGGGATTTGGGTGGCAGCTACCACACGGTGGCGGGGGAGGATCCGGCCAAGGCTTTGCTTGACTTCGCGCGCAGCGTGAACGCGACGCAGATCGTCGTCGGGATTTCGCGACGCCGGAGCCTCGTCGCCCGGCTGACGGGCCGGGGGATCGGCAACCGGGTGGTGCGGGACTCCGGCGATATTGACGTGCACATGGTTTCGCATCCTTTGGGTGGACGGGGCGTCGACCGTCCGCGGCAGCGGGACCTTGGCCGCACGCGGGTGATCGTCGGGTTCGCCATGGCGGTGGTCCTTCCGGTTCTTTTGCAACTCCTCCTGGCCGCGAGCCCCACGCACAGCATTGCGACGGCGGTGCTCGTCCAGCTGACGGGCTCGGTTGCCGTGGCGCTGGTCGGTGGGTTGTGGCCCGCGTTGCTCGGTGCCTTGTGGAGCAGCCTGTTGGTGAACTTCTTCTCCATACCGCCCGTGGGGACCCTGACCATCAGCGACCCCGAGAACATCCTTGCCTTACTGGTCTTCGTGGGCGTTTCGGCAGCTGTGGCCGCCGTCGTGGACGTCTCGGCGAGGCGTTCCAAGGAGGCCGCCCGCGCCCGTGCCGAAGCCACCACCCTGGGTGACCTGACGCGCGGAGCATCTAGCGCCGAGGACACCGTCGAAGGACTTTTGAAGCAGGCGCTGGACGTATTCCAGATGCGCGGCGCGGCGTTGTACCGGGCCGCGGGTTCCACCGGCGCTGCGAACGCCGGTTGGCGCCTGGTCGCGAAGGCCGGAGAGGCCGCACCGTTCCCCGCCGACGGCGGCGAAAACACCGAACAGATCGACGCCGGAACCCGGCTGGTCCTGTCCGGCCGCATCCTGCCGGCCAGCGACCGCCGCTTGCTCAGCGCCTTCGGCGCGCATCTTTCGGCGCAACTCGAGCGGCGACAGCTGGCGGCGAGCCGGCGTGAGGTCATGCGTTTGGCCGAGAGCAACACCATGCGCACATCCATCCTGCGTGCCGTTTCCCATGATTTGCGGACTCCGCTGGCCGGGATCAAATTGGCCGTAGGCGGCTTGCGGCAAAGCAACGTCCACTACACACCCGAGGAGGAACAGGAACTGTTGGCAACCATCGAGGAATGCTCGGACAGGCTGGACGTCCTCGTGGGGAACCTCCTGGACATGTCCCGCATTACCTCGGACTCGGTGAATGCCCTCATTCGCCCGGTGCGCTGGTACGAAGTGATCCCCACCGCCCTCCATGGCATGCCACCGGGCCGGGTGCGGGTGGACCTGCCGGGAAATATGCCGGAAATCGACGCCGACGCCGGCATGCTGGAGCGCGTCATCGCCAACATCGTGGAGAACGCCATCAAGTACGCCCCGGATTCCGATGTTGTGCTGGTGGGAGCCGCGGGTGGCTTCAGTTCGTCCAGCCTGGACGGGAGGCCGTCCGGAGAACTGCGCATCATCGACCACGGCCAAGGAGTCCCCGCCGAAAGCGTGGTCAGGATGTTCCAGCCGTTCCAGCGGCTCAACGACGTCCCTTCCACCACCGGGGTTGGCTTGGGGCTCGCCGTGGCCAAGGGATTCACGGAAGCGATGGGAGGCACCCTCACCGCGGAAGAGACTCCGGGCGGCGGACTGACCATGGTGATCCGGCTTCCGTTGTCCACGGGTGTCGCCTTCCCGCACGAGGAGGCGCAAGCTCCCATGGAAGCGCAATCGGTTCTCTTGCAACGCCGCCATGTGCCGCCGTCGGGCAGTCCGGATAGCGCCACCAGGGAGGTCCTATGAGCAACGTCCTGATAGTGGACGACGATCCCCATATCGTCAAGGCGTTGCGGATTACGCTCCAAGCCCACGGCTACACCGTGGCCACCGCGTCCGACGGCGAATCGGCCTTGCGCTCTGCCGCCCAGCACCCGGTGGGCGTCTTGATCCTCGACCTGGGCTTGCCGGACATCGACGGAACCACGGTCATCTCGCGCCTGCGTGAGTGGAGCAGCGTGCCCATCCTGGTCCTCTCCGCGCGTCACGGCTCCGACGACAAGGTGGAAGCCCTGGACGCCGGAGCGGACGACTACATCACCAAGCCGTTCGGGCTCGACGAGCTGCTGGCGCGGCTCCGGGCCATCCTGCGGCGCACCACGGACCCGGGCGAAGAAGCGCCTGTGCTCGTGACTGAAGCGTTCACGGTGGACCTGGCCATGAGACGGGTAACGCGCGACGGCGAGGACGTCCGGCTGACGCCGACGGAGTGGAGGATCGTGGATCTCTTCGTGCGCAATCCCGAGAAACTGATCACCCAACAGCAGCTCCTCAGCGAGGTCTGGGGCCCGGCCTATGCCAAGGAAGCCAATTACCTGCGCGTGTACATGGCGCAGCTCCGGCGGAAACTCGAACTGGAGCCCGGGAACCCGCGCCACCTGATCACCGAGGTGGGGATCGGGTACCGGTTCATGCCGTGAGGCGGGCTTTCAGGCCGCCTCGGAACCGGCCAACTCCACAGTCTCCCCGGCCTCGACAAGCCGCGCATACGCGCCGCCGGTATCGCGAAGCTGCCCGGGAGTTCCGAATTCCACGATCGCTCCGCCGGAGAGGACTGCGAGCTGATCGGCTTTCTCCACCGTCGAGAGCCTGTGGGCGATGGTCAGGGTAGTCCGGCCAACCGCCAACCGGTCGAGCGCCGCCTGGACATGGGCTTCCGTGGCGTTGTCCAGGGCGGACGTGGCCTCGTCGAGGACGAGCACTTTGGGATTGCGCAGGATGGTTCGGGCAATGGCCAAGCGCTGCTGTTCTCCGCCGGAGAACCGGTGGCCCCGGGCCCCGACCATCGTGTCCAGGCCGTCGGGCAAGCTTGCGATCAGATCAGCGATCTGGGCCGAGGCGAGCGCCTTCCACAGGACGGCGTCGTCCGCGCCGGGTGCAGCGAGGAGCAGGTTTTCCCGGATGGTGTCGTGAATCAGGTACGTCTCCTGGGACACCACGCCTACTATTTTCGTCAGCTCCTCCGGAGCGATGTCGCGCACATCCACGCCGTCGATGGTGATCCGCCCGGCGGTGGCGTCATGCAGGCGCGGGAGCAGCGAGCCCAGCGTCGATTTACCGGAGCCTGTGGGGCCCACGATTGCGGTGCTGGTCCCGGCCGGGAGCGTGAGGTCGACGTCGAGCAGAACGTCAGTGCCGCCGTCGTACGCGAAACGGACGCCCTCGAAGCGGACCTCGCCGCGCACTGCGGCCGGGTCCAGCGGGACGGGCCGCGCCGGGGGAGTGATTTCCGGAGACAGGTCCAGGTACTCAAAGATGCGGCTGAACAGGGCCATCGCCGTGACCCATTGGACGCCGAGATCCAGCAAGCTCATGACGGGGCGGAAGATGGCACCCTGCAGGGCGGTGAACGCCACGAGCGTGCCGATGGTCATGCCTCCGCTGGTGACGGGCAGCCCGGCGGCGAGGTAGATCAGCGCCGGGATGGCCGAGAAGATGATGCCCATGGTGGACATCCGCCAGCGGCCTGCCAGTTGGGAGCGCATCTCCAGGCCGATCAGCCGTTTGGAGCTTTCCGTGTAGCGGTGTGCGTCGCGCTTGGTGGTACCGAGGGTTTTGGAGAGCCGGACGCCGGAGACCGACAGCCCTTCCTCGACCTGCGTGTTCATGGTGGCCAGTTCGCTCTGCAGCGTGGACGTGATGTTGCGCCGGAGCAGGGCCACCCGGCGGGTGAACCAAACGGCTGGCGGGATCACTATCAGGGACAGGAGCGAGAGCCCGGGCGAAATGGCCACCATGGCGATGGCGGTGGCGACGGCCGTCGTCAGGTTGGAGGCAACACCGGTCGCGGTTGAGGTGATGACTTGCTGCAGGCCGGAAATGTCGTTGTTCAACCGCGACTGTACCTCGCCGCTGCGGGTCCGGGTAAAGAATCCCAGTGATTGCTGCTGCAGGTGCGTGAACAAGCGAGTGCGCAGGGTGTGCATGATCTTCTGGCCCATGCCCGTGGTCATCCAGGTCTGCAGCACGCCAATCAGCGCGGTCGCGGCGGCCACGGCGATCAATCCGGCGGCGAGCCACGCGAGAAGCGGCAGATCCTTGCCGGGCAGCGCGACGTCGATGATGTGGCGGACCAGGAACGGCTGCGCCAGGCCGATGATGCTGGAAGCGCTGATGAGAAGTACGACGACGGCGATGGTCGCCTTGTGCGGGGTGAACAGCGCCGCGATCCGCTTGAGGCTTACGGGATGCTGTTGTAGCTGGGTGCGGTCCGCAGGATTGAGGCGGGCGGGGCCGCGGCCGGGACTTCGTGCTCCAGCGCCCGGTCGATGGGGATTTTGGGTGAGGATGTTCTCCGTCATAAGCACCACCTCCAGTGGCGAGCGGGGCGCGGGAGTCGCGCCTACTAATACAGAGGTTACCTCACTATGTGGTAATGGGTCAAATTGTTAGACTGACGGCATGCACTCACAGCCCTCTGATTCGGCCGACCTTGGCGATCTCTTCCATGCCGCTTTCCGGGGGTTGCGCCGGACCTGGGCTGAGCAGCTGTCGCCGTGGGAGCTGACGCCGCACCAATGGCGGGCGCTCATGACACTGATGCGCCCCGCGCCGGGGGATCCGATGCGGTTGAAGGACCTGGCGGAACGGCTGCGCATTGCGCCACGTTCGGCCACGGAAGTGGTGGACCAGCTCGAGGTCAAAGGCCTCGTGCGTCGCGATCCGGACCCCACAGACCGGCGGGCCACCCTTGTCGCCGCCACGGCGGACGGGCAGCAGCTCTTTGCGAAGATCAGCGCCGAACGGCGTGGCAAGTCCTCCGAGTACTTTGCCCGGCTCAGCGCAGAAGATCGCGCCGAACTGGCCCGGATTCTGGGGCAGCTCCGGGATTGAGGCCAACGCCGGCTGCCTGCCAAGTTGCCGCAGAGTAGGTAGAGTCGAAGCCATGACTCGCCGGAAGGTTCCAGTTGCCCTCGTCGCGCTCCCTTTCGCGTTGTGCCTGATGGCACTTGCGCCCGCGGAGACCGCAGGGGCCGAATCCTGCAGTTCACAGGGCCTCTTAGGTGTGGTTGGGATGTGTTCTCCCAGTAGCTCCCAGTCTCCCCGGCCGTCGGTCAAACCCACACCGTCCGCCACGGCCAGCCCACCGGTACAACCGCAACCCCAACCGGATCCCGGCGTCGTAGTTCCTCCCGGTGGCGCGTCAACGCCCTCGCTCGCGGTGACCGCGCAGCCGAGCCCCACCCAGGTTGCGCCACCCGCTACAACCGTGGCAACAGTCCCGCCCCCGACCCTTTCCAACCCGAGCCCCTCGGTGCAAAATTCAACCTCGGCGGCGGTCGCGTCCCGGATTGACCCCGGCACCCCGGCCCAGGGCGACCATCCCTTCGCTCCAAGCGTCTCGGTCGCTGGAATCCTGTTGGCCTTCGGCGGAACCCTGATTGCCGCGGGCGGAGTGGTTGGCCTCAAGCGATTTCCGTCGCGCTAAGCCGGGACCCCGAGCCATCGGGAAACAGGTAATGGCCGACCCTGCCTCATTCCGAGGTGCGTTCCTAGGATGGAAAGCAAGTCGACAAGCTTTACTGAGAAGGGTCGGAGGCCGCTGAAGCCGGACCTTCCGCACCCCTGAACGAATCACTAACGAGGAGAACCCCATGACCGAACAATCCCGTGCCCAGCAACTCGTCGGAGACATCTCACCAAAACTGGCCTCACTTACCGACGACGTCCTCTTCGCTGACGTCTGGGAACGGCCCGAGTTGGCCAAACGGGACCGGAGCCTGATTACCGTTGCCTGTCTCGTGGCAAGCGGCAGCACCGAGCAGCTTTTTGGACACTTGCGGCTTGCGAAGGCCAACGGACTCAGCGAAACCGAATTGAGCGAGGCTATTACGCACCTGGCGTTCTACGCGGGCTGGCCGAAGGCGATGTCCGCCATGGCGGTCGCCAAGCAGGTATTTGCCGAGTAGCCAGGTTCGCGTTTTGGGGCGATTGGCGTTGGTGGCCGGTTCGCTGCCCGGACTCAGGCCTGCGGTGTTTGGCCTTGGAGTGAGGCGATCTGTGCACGCGCGGCGGCGACGAGTTCCTCGTTGGTGTTGGCGTGGCCGTTGAGGCCCCAGCCGCCGTCGGGCGCTTCCGTGAGCAGGACCCAGGTTCGATCGGGCAGGGTCGGGTCCGCGGCGGCGGTCGCGACGAGCGCGGTGAGCTGTTCGACCAAGACGAGCTGCTTGTCGCGGTTCAAGGCGCCCGCGTTTGTGAGGACCTGCACGCGCACGTAGTTGCCGTCGCCGTCGACGTTAGACAGGTCTCCCTCCGGGAGTTCATGGATGAATGCCGCAGTGTTCTTGCGGAACATCGGGATATCCGGCACCTGCTCCACACGCATTACCGTCGCTGCCAGATCAATAGCGAGCTGGTGCTTGTCGGCAAAGGTCCCTGAAGTGGCGTACACGTCGATCATGGGCATGTTGCTTCTCCTTTTCGATGTAGCTCAGCGGTCATTGGTTGCGCCATCCTTGCACGCCGCTGTCACCGTGTCTTTCTTTGCGCAATCATTTGCGGGTCGTCCGGCTTGACGTCCTTGGAAGTGCGGTTCTTGGGCCGGTGCGGCGGGATCGGTTCGGACGCGAAGCGTCGTGGTCCGCTCCACATTGAGGGCGGGGCGTCGATCGCGTAGGCCAGCGCGTACGCGACCTTTTCGTAGTTGACGCGCCAGCCCCTGAAGTGGGGCCACGCTTGTTCGGCGGTGACCTCTACCGGGTAGTCGACGGTCTGCAGGAGCTCCACGGCCGCTTGAAAGTCTTCGAATTTAACGTCGAGTTCGGAATCGGGATCGGGGTCTTCCTCGACCGGGATACGAATGGCCCGCGCCACTTGGTTCAGGCAGGTGAACCCCATTCGAAGGACCAGCCGTGCCCGGGTGCTCGGGGCAGATCCCGGACTGAGGGAAAGCTGCAACGCGGCCGCGTCCATGACGCTGAGGAGGGAGTTGAGCCAATTCGATTGCGGCGACGGCGAACGGAACCATACCAACGTGAGGTACGTGCTGTGTGATTCGGCGACGTCCGCGGCCCATCGCTCCCATCTTTGGTAAAGCTCGCTGAGTTCGCTGGTGCTGGTTTGTGCGGCCATGCCGAACCGCGTGCGCACTAGAAGCTCCGGTCCCCATGACGGTGAGCCTGCCCTCGATACCAGGAGCGTTACCTCCGCTTCACGCCTGTTGAAGGCCGAATAGAGCGTCGGCAGATAACCGATCTGCAATGCGATAACGATCAATCCGGTGTAAGCGGCTATGTAGACCAACACCGTGTTGCCGACATTGGATGGGGCAGCATAGCCGAGGGTGAACATTGCGGAGCCGGCTTCGCTTGAGGCTTGCCAGAAGTCGCCGTCGACGAAGGGAAGGAGCAGCAGACTGAACGACAGATCGAACAGGATCACCCAAACCAGCAGGCGGACGAAGAGCGCCATCGGAGACTGCCAGGCAAGGATCCGATCACGCGCTTCGTATGAAGTGGCGGGTTTCGTGATGACGAAGAAGATTTTCGCAGTGACCAAATGGGTTACCCGTGAAAGGTTGCTGTGCAGCGGCCGCGGCACAATCAGCGTTCCGATCACACTCATCCAGTTCAGGAGCAACCCAAGCAGCCCGACTGAAAAACACGCCCACACGATTACTGTCAATGCGCTCTTTCGACATTGTTAGACACCAATACAGCTATTGACCACCGGTAGGGACAAAGCTGGTGAGGCTCGTATCATTCATTCCACCATCGGACCTTGTCAAGGGTGGTGGGTTCCGTGGTGCTTACGAATGACGTCATCAACAAAGCATCGCTGGAGAGTTAGGGAGAAACCGTCGTGGCAAGCCATCTCATCCTCGGCGCGGGACTCGTAGGAGCGACGCTCGCGAGGCGGCTCTCCGCCCGCGGCGATCAGATAACCCTCGGCACGCGTAGCGGCACTACGGTCCCTGGGGCGACTCCCGTGAAACTGGATGCGAGCAGACATCCCTGGCCGTGTATTTCGCCCTTTATGGCGGTGCGCTGGGAGTGGGAGTTGGTCTCTTCGATGACGGCAACCTGTGGTTTTATATACCCGCTGCCATCGTTTTGGCCTGCGTCGGACTCGCCGCGGCATTCCGCGAACTGCGCGCATGAGCGTTCCTGCCGAACATCCCCACCACAGGCTTAACGAGCTCATCCACTCACCGGTGCGCTTTTCCGTTATGGCGGCGCTTGCCGGTGCGGAGTCCTTGGACTTTAAGGACCTCCTCGACACCATCCAGGTCAGCGACTCATTGCTCAGCAAGCAACTGGCCGTATTGGAAAAGGCTGGCTATGTGAAGATCAGGAAGTCCTTCGCCGGGAAAATGCCGCGAACGTCGGCCAGTTTGACCCCTCACGGACACGAAGCCTGGACCGGACACCTGCAGACATTGCGGGAGATCGCGGGCGGATAGTGCTTCTTTCCCCGTCCCGCCAATAAGCCTCGCTAGTCTAGGAGACCTCAAATTCGGCTTGCGGGCCGCCTCTGACAGCTCGCAGCTTTGTTGGGCGCGCGCCTGGGCCGCCCGACAAATGGTTCACCCCCTGATCCGTTCGCTAATGACAAGTCCGCCACGGCACGCAAGGGATTTGTTCGGTGTGGCCTTCTACCTCGGGCGCATCGCCGCAGGGCGTATCAGAGGAAAAGCCCTGCAACGATCTTTTACCTCTTGACGTGAGCTGGATCATAGTTCTAATCTTCATTTAGTCGTAAATAAAGGAGAATACAATGGTTCGGCCGAGCGGCAACGCTGACGTTACGCGGTCTGCGATCCTGGCATTTCTTGGTACCTCGGGAGGTGCGTCCCGGGCGGACTTGGCAAGGGCGCTCGGCGTCTCCCCGGCTCTCATGACCCAGCTCATCAAAGAGCTCATCGCGGATGGCCTCGTGAGGGAGCTGTCAATGTCCCCCTCCAACGGCGGTCGTCCAGCACGGATGCTGGGCCTGGCCACCGCTGCGGGGCGAGTGGTGGGTATGAAGATCTCGAAGGATCATGTTGCCTTCGTCGAAACGGAACTTAGCGGGCATGTAGTCCGATCCGGCAACAGGGCATACGACGCCTCCTCGATCACATCGCTTTCCGACCTCGTCTCACTCGTCCATTCATTCGTTGGCGAAGATCGTGTCACCCCGCTTCTGGGAATCGGAGTCGGAGTTCCCGGGTCGGTTGATGCACAAGGTAGCGGTGTTGTTGATTCAAGCTTCCTGGGGTGGCGACAGGTGCCGCTTGGTGCCGTTCTGAGCCGTGAGCTCCATGTTCCGGTCCTGGTGGAGAACAATGTCAACGCCCTCGCCGTAGCCGAACGGCTCTATGGGTCAGGCCGCGAGCATGCCGAGTTTTTGGTTGTGACGATCGGCGAAGGCGTCGGCGCGGGATTTGTCACCGGTGGTGCAGTCGTGCGTGGCAGCCGCGGCGGTGCCGGCGAAATTGGTCACATACCCGCAGTTGCGGACGGACCTCTTTGCACCTGTGGCAACCACGGATGCATTGAGGCCCTGATCGGGGAAAGAACGCTCGTCGAGCATGCGCGCCAATCCGGAATCATTTCGTCGTCAGCCGCCATGGCAGATCTGCAAGAGCGCGCAGACGACGGTGATCCCCTCGCCCAAGATGTCTTTCGGGAAGCGGGACATCCCCTGGGGCGAATCGTTGCTGGTCTCGTGCAGATCCTGGATCCGGAGACTGTGATCATCAGCGGCGAGGGTACCCGTGCATGGCACCACTGGGCAGCAGGATTCGAGCGATCTTTCAGAAGTGCCCTGACGGCAGACCGCCGGAGCATTCCTGTGATCGTCGAGTCTTGGGACGACGAGGCCTGGGCTCGCGGAGCAGCTGCGCTCGTGGCTTCTGCGCCCTTCTACAGCGAAGAGAGTTCAGGCGAACAGGGAAGACGGGTTCGTGCCCGGCTTACTCATGTACCCGCGGAGGTTGGAGGATTGTGACCGCACTAAAAGACTCCAGGTCCGGCAGCCCCGGACCCACGGCAACAACGAAGCGCTACCTAGGACCCGCGACTCAGCGTAAAGCCAACGGTACGCGTCTCAAATACGGGCTCACTGTCGTGCTTTTCCTCATCCCGAGCGCCTTGCCACTGTTGTTCTTCACGATCATTCCCATGTTTTCGGCGTTCTGGATCAGCCTGAACCAATGGAATCTAGTCGGCCCCATGAAATGGGTGGGCCTCGGTAACTACGGCAAGCTCATCAGCGACCCCGGCACGCAGGGTGCTTTCCTGCACACTGTCTACTACATCGTCGGATACCTTCCGCTCGTGTACATCGGCGGGCTGGCCATAGCGCTTGCTCTCAATTCCCGGATCAAGGGACGCAGCATGATGCGCGGCCTGTACTTCCTTCCAGTGGTGACTAGCTGGATCGTCGTTGCACTTGTCTGGCGTTGGCTACTGAATCCCAGCACGGGAATCGTCAACTGGCTGCTTGGGCTCATCGGGGTGGCAGGGCCGGGGTGGTGGACAGATCCGGCCTGGTCCATGCCTTCAATCATCGTGGCTTCTGCGTGGAAGGACCTCGGCTTTGTCATGGTGATTCTGCTCGCCGGCCTCCAAGCCATACCGGAGGACTTGCATGAGGCTGCAACCGTCGACGGCGCCGGCCGGTGGAGGCGGCTTTTCAGTATTACGCTTCCGATGCTTTCCCCCTCAACCTTCTTTGTCATTGTGTTGTCGCTGATCAACGGATTCCAAGTCTTTGACCAGGTCTATGCCATGACCGGAGGCGGCCCCAACAACTCTTCCCAGGTTGTGGTCGAGCAGATTTATGACCTCACGTTCCGCTACGGCAAGGCCGGCGAGGCATCGGCCCTGTCATGGCTTCTATTCCTTTTCATCCTGGTCATCACTTTGATTCAGGTGCGCGGTCAAAAGAAATGGGTGCACTATGCGTAAGCAGCGTCCCTCAATCACCCTGAACATCCTCGTCCTCGTCGGCGCCCTCATGATGGTCTTCCCTTTTCTTTGGGCGTTCGTGACGTCCATCAGCCCCGGGTCCGGCCTGTCGGCCACCCCTCAGCTGATCCCGGAGAATCCCTCACTGTCCGCATACGCTGAGTTGCTCCAACGGCTCCCGTTCGCGCAGATCGTGCTCAACAGCCTGATCCTTGCCATCCTTACCACGGTGTTCCAACTCGTCACTAGCTCACTGGCCGCCTATGTCTTTTCCAGGATGCCGTTCAAGGGGCGCAATGCGGTGTTCGCGGTGTATCTGGCCACCATGATGATCCCGATGCAGGTGCTGGTCGTCCCGCTGTTTGTGGAGATGAAAAGCCTGGGCCTCATCGATACTTATCTCGGCGTGCTGTTGCCGGGGATCGCCAGCGCATTCGGCGTGTTTCTCCTACGGCAGGCCATGAATTCTGTACCGCAGGACCTGGATCAGGCCGCGACATTGGATGGGGCTGGCCACTTCCGTATCTTCGGCCTCATTGTGCTTCCCGTGGTCCGTCCGGCATTGGCGACACTGACGGTGTTCGCGTTCCTGAATAGCTGGAACAGCTTCCTGTGGCCGCTGATTATCCTGCGCACTCCCGCGATGAAAACCCTTCCCGTGGCGTTGGCGGGACTGCAAGGGCAATACACCACCCAGTGGGACATCGTGATGGCCGGATCAGTGGTCAGCGTCCTGCCAATGCTCGCCCTCTACATCTTCACCCAGAAGTACATCATCCAAGGGGTTGCGGGCACCGGACTCAAATAGACCGGATCGGCCAGTTCCTCACTTATCAATGGAGATACACATGAACAAGAAGCCCCTGGCATCGCTGGGTCTCGCTCTCACCGCAATCCTGGCCATGTCGGGCTGTGGATCGGCGGCAAGCTCAAACGTTTCAAGCAACGAAAAAGTAACCATCAAATACTCAAACTTCATCTCGAACGGAGGCAATGAAAAGAATCTGGACACCATCGTTCAGGCATTTGAGAAGGCCAACCCGAACATCACAGTCCAGGTCACCACGTTGCCCTACAAGGACTACACCACTGCCCTCCAGACAGACCTGGCCGCCGGGACCCAAGCCGATACCTTCGACATTGAGTACGCGAACCTGCGTTCCTACGTGGCCAATGGGGCAGTCGCACCCCTCGAGGGAGTTGACGGTTCCAAGTACAAGCAGTCCTTGCTGCAGTCCTACCAGGCAGACGGCAAGCAGTACGCGCTGCCCAGTTCCTTCTCCGACGTCGTCCTCTACTACAACAAGGCACTCTTCGACGCCGCCAAGGTCGCTTACCCGACAGCCAGCTGGACTTGGGCCGATGAAACGGCCGCTGCGAAGAAGATCACGGACAGTGCTGCGGGTGTCTATGGAGACTTCCAGAACGTGAGCTTCTACGAGTTCTACAAGGCACTGGCCCAAACCGGTGGCAAGTTCCTTAGCGACGACGGCAAATCGGTCGCCTTCAACTCGCCCCAGGGCATCAAAGCGGCCGAATGGCTGGCAGGGAAGAGCGGAACGACCATGCCCACACCCGCCCAAGGCGCCGGGACCCCGGACTTTGACACGAAACTGTTCAAGGACGGCAAACTTGGCATGCTCCACAGCGGCATCTGGGTGGCCAGCAGCTTCGCCGATTCACCCAAAAGCTGGGACATCGCCGTCGAACCCGGAGACACCCAGAAGGCAAGCGCGGAGTTCTCCAACGCCGTAGGGGTATCTGCCAACTCGAAGAACAAAGCCGCAGCCCAGAAATGGGCCGAATACATGACCAGCTCAGACGTCATGGCACAGACCCGCATCAGCGCAGGCTGGGAACTTCCCGCAACCTCCGATGACTCAGTCCTGAAGCCCTATCTCGCAAAGGACAAGCCGGCCAACCGCAAGGCTATTTTCGACGCCCTTGACAACGTCGCCCTCCCGCCGGTCATCGGCGACAACCAGCAAAAAATGGTCGACATCATCACCAACGCTCTTGGCGAAGTCGAAGCGAAGCGCTCCACCGCTGCCGATGCCCTGAAGGGCGCCGCGGACCAAATCAACGCTCTGCTGAAATAGGCCGGGCACAGTCCGAACATAGCCGGTGAGCGGGCCGCGGTAATACCGTGAGCTGCCGGCGCCGCGACCCGCTCACCATCTGAAAGAGAAGCCAATGACAACGCAAGGTTCAGCGGTAACGCGCAACGGAGATCCCGCTGTCAGTTCGATAGTCCAGGCCGGCATTCGGCTCATCCTGGAACAGCAGACCTCTGGGGGCGCCTACCCCGCGAGTCCGTCGTTTTCCGCCTATGCGGGGTACTGCTGGTTCCGTGACGGCTCGTACATCGCTGAGGCAATGTCCGCGGCCGGGGAGATCGAATCCGCCGAACGGTTCTTCGACTGGTGCTCGAGTGTCTTGACATCCCGTGCGGGAAGAATCCGCCATTTGGTGGCTGAAAGCCTGGCCGGCAGGCCCGTGGTCGGTGATCAAATGCTGCCCACGCGTTTCACTCTCGACGGGGCTGAAGGAAACGATGACTGGTGGGATTTTCAGCTCGACGGTTACGGCACCTGGCTTTGGGCGCTGGCTGAGCACAGCGCCCGCCATGACCGGCCGCTGGAACGCTGGACCGAGGCGATTGCCCTCACAGTCGACTATCTTTCCGTCTCCTGGGATCGGCCCTGCTATGACTGGTGGGAAGAAGCTGCCCAGCACGTGCACGTGAGCACCCTGGGTTGCATCGCTTCCGGACTGGCCAGCATCGCCCAAACCGGGCTGATCGAGGAGTCACTCTCAGAACGGGCCACCTCGATCGCGGACCAGATCCGCCGACGAGTCCAAAAAGAAGGTGTCCAGGACATCCATCTGACGAAATGGCTGGGAACAGACACAGTAGACGCCAGCCTCCTCTCGCTGATTGCTCCGATGAACTTCCTACCCCCGCACAGCCCCTTGAGCGCAGGGACCATTGCGGTTATCGAGGAGCAGCTCACCGTCGACAACGGAGTTCACCGGTATCTTGCTGACACCTACTACGGCGGTGGCCAATGGCCTTTGCTAAGTTGCTTCCTCGGCCTGGCGCAGGCCGCTTCCGGAAACAGAAGCAGAGCCCACGAGCTCCTGGAATGGGCCGCGTCCACCGCCGGAGCCAACGACGAACTTCCCGAACAGGTCGACCGTCACCTTCTTGACCCCGAACATCTTCAACCTTGGATCGAGCGCTGGGGTTACTCGGCAAACCCTCTGTTATGGAGCCACGCCATGTTCATCCGCCTCGCCATCGCCCTCGGCGTCCCGTACGACAGCGCCGATCCTACTCCGGCCCCAGCAGCGAAAGAGAACGCCAAATGATCCGCCACAAACCATTCGGCTCAGGCCACCCCTACGTCGCCGACACCGATCAGCGCAGCCCGTCCCATCCAGTCGCAGGAGAGCCCGTCATTCTCGGCGTACGAACCTCGCCGGAACTGACCGACGTGATCTGCGAGCTTGAAGCCACTGGCAGCGACGGCGCCGTCACAAAAACCACTGAAACCCTCGCGCGAGTACCGGCAGCCTCCCGCGGACAGGTCATCGACGGCGGCCACCTAGCATCCGCCCAGGCCAAACTCGCCCGCTCTGCCAGCGGATGGCAGATAACCCTCGCGCCACCGGAGGAACAGGCAACTTACAAGTACCGTTTCACGGCACGGACCCCGAGCGGCGGGACGGAAAAGACTCGGTGGTTCAACTACCGGGCTGCCACATGGGCCGCCGACAGCCGGGCTGTTAACGTCATTGGCGCGGGCCGTGTAGTCGCCGGCTCTGTTGAGGTGTTACATGACGGCGTCCGACCCTTGCGTGTTCGTTTCGCTCTCCCCTTGGCCTTGAGCGAGCGGGTCACCGGCTTTGGGGAACGCTTTGATGCCCTCGACCACCGTGGATCCAAGCTGGACGCGGTCGTCTTCGAGCAATATAAGAGCCAGGGAGCGAACCGGAAAACGTATTTACCGATGCCGTTTGCCCATGTAGTGGGCGGCGACGGCTGGGGATTTCACGTCGAAACTTCCCGACGCACTTGGTACGACATCGGCGCCTCCGACGAGCACTGCCTCGTCATCGAAGCCGAAGTTGGCCCAGAACCCCTGAACCGGGGCGCTCTTCTGAACGTGAGGTTCTTCGAGGGAACGCCCACGACGGTCCTGAAGTCCTTCCTGTCCGTCGCGGGCAGCGCCAAGGAACTTCCCGACTGGGTGTTCAAGCTGTGGGCAAGTGGCAACGAATGGAATACGCAGTCCGAGGTCATGCGACAGATGGATCGACACAGGGAAACAGGTATTCCAGTCGGGTCAGTCGTCATCGAAGCCTGGAGCGACGAGTCCACGTTCACGGCATTCCGCGACGCCGAATACGAGCCGAGTCCCGATGGCTCACCGCACCGCCTCAGCGACTTCTCCTTCCCGGAGCATGGGGCCTGGCCGGACCCGAAGGCCATGGTCGATGACCTTCACGCCCGGGACATCCGGGTGGTTCTGTGGCAGATCCCTCTTATCAAAATGCGCCCGCACCCACATGGCCAAGCACGTTTCGATGCTGAAGCTGCGGTTCGTGAGGGGCGACTCATCCGGGAGGAGGCCCCGGACGGCAGCCTCCGTCCATATCGCAACCGGGGGTGGTGGTTCCCGCTCAGCCTGATGCCGGACCTGACCGACCCGGAAGCCGCCCGTTGGTGGACCGAGAAGCGACGCTATCTCGTCGAAGAAATCGGCATCGACGGGTTCAAGACCGATGGCGGGGAACACGCCTGGGGCGAAGAACTCCAGTACCTGAACGGAATGCGCGGAGACGAAGGAAACAACCTCTTCCCGGTCGCGTACGCCAAGGCCTATGGTGACCTTCTTGAATCCGCCGGCAAGGCCCCCGTCACCTTCAGCCGTGCCGGATTCACCGGTTCCCAGGCCCACGGAGCCTTCTGGGCCGGGGACGAGAATTCCACATGGGACGCATTCCGTTGGTCTCTGTTTGCCGGACTCTCCGCCTCAGCTAGCGGAGTTTTGTACTGGGGCTGGGACTTCGCCGGCTTCTCCGGCGATGTCCCGACTTCGGAACTTTACCTGAGGTCGGCCGCCGCAGCAGTCTTCGTGCCCATCATGCAATATCACTCGGAGTTCAACCACCACCGGAAACCATCGAGGGACCGCACCCCATGGAACATCCAGGAAAGAACCGGGGATGAAACTGTCATTCCCGTCTTCCGGGAACTCGTCGAACTGCGCGAACGCCTCATTCCCTACCTGGCCGATCAAGCCCGTAGTGCTATCGACACCGGAGCCCCCCTCATGCGCCCGCTGTACTTCGACCACAGCAAAGACGACGAAGTGTGGAAGCACCCTTTGCAATGGATGCTCGGTGACGACCTTCTTGTCGCTCCCGTCACAGACGAGGGAGTCCGCAACTGGACGGCCTACCTGCCCGGCGGCACCTGGGTCGACGCATGGACAGGGGAAACATACCCCGGCAAGCGAACCGTCGAGGTACCGGCGCCGTTGAACCGTGTTCCTGTCTTCGTGAGGGCGGAAGCATGGGACGAGATGAAGGACATTTTCACTCCAACGAAGTAATCAAGAACTGAACGGGACCAACAACCACGAAGGAAGTCCTTGGAATACAGAAAACTTGGTCGAAGCGGCATGTATGTCAGCGAGATCGCGTACGGCAACTGGTTAACGCACGGATCGCAGATAGGAGACGACTCCGCAAGGCAATGCGTGCAAGCTGCCCTGGACGCCGGCATCACTACGTTCGACACCGCAGACGCTTACGCCGAGACGCGCGCAGAAGCGGCACTCGGCTCGGCACTTACCGGAGTCCGGCGCGAGAGCGTGGAGATATTCACCAAGGTGTATTTCCCCACAGGTCCGGGAAAGAACGACCGCGGACTGTCCCGGAAACACATTATGGAAGCCATCGATGGAAGCCTCCGCCGGCTCAAAACAGATTACGTAGACCTCTACCAAGCACACCGGTTCGACTACGAAACGCCCCTTGAGGAAACGATCCAGGCTTTCGCCGACGTCGTGCGTGCCGGCAAAGCCCACTACATCGGCGTCTCCGAATGGACAGTTGATGAGATCCGGTCAGCAGCTGCCCTTGCCAAGGAACTCAACGTCGGGCTGGTCTCCAACCAACCCCAGTACAACATGCTGTGGAGGGTTGTTGAACGTGAAATCATTCCGGCAAGTGAAGAGCTTGGGATAAGCCAGATAGTGTGGTCCCCCCTCGCCCAAGGAGTCCTCACGGGCAAATATTCACCAGGAAAGGGCGCCCCGGCCGGTTCCCGCGGCGCCGGTGAAAACGGCGCGAAGGACACGATGGCGAAGTGGCTCGGCGAGGACGTTCTCACCAGGGCCCAGCGCCTTCAGCCAGTGGCAGAAAGCGCAGGCATTCCGCTGGCAACCCTCGCCTTGGCATGGGTGCTGCAAAATCCGAACGTATCCACCGCCATCATTGGCGCTTCCAAACCGGAGCAGATCAAGGAAAACACCAAGGCCGCCGGACTGGCGCTCGAAGATGCACTCCTGAAGGAGATCGACGAAATTCTCGAGCCCATCATTGAACGTGACCCCGGAAAGGTCGATCTATGTCCCAGTCGACCATAGGGACTCCCAGCACAGCAGCGATAACGTGCCGCCAGCCCATGCATGATCGAGGAACCGGAACAATATGCCAATAGACATGACAGACGCCGGCCATTTCATCGGCGTTGACATTGGTGGAACCGGGGTCAAGGGCGGGGTCGTCGACCTCGAAAAGGGTGAGATCCTGGGAGCCTGTGTTCGTCTGGCCACGCCCCAACCGGCTGACCCGGAGTCCGTCGGCGATGTTGTTCGGCAACTCGTGGAGGAACTCACCGCCGGAAGCGATGCTGGACGCGATTCAAGCGTTGGCGTAACCTTTCCGGGCATCGTCCAGCAAGGCACGTCCAGATCGGCGGCAAACATGGACAGAACCTTCATCGACTTCGACATCGCCACCGATTTCTCCGATCGCATTCGGCGGCCAGTCGCCGTCCTGAACGACGCCGACGCCGCAGGACTCGCGGAAGCCCGCTACGGCGCCGGCAGCGGAACGCGCGGCACGGTTTTGGTCATTACTCTGGGCGCCGGGATCGGATCAGCCCTGATTTTCGACGGAAACGTAGTGCCCAATGTCGAGCTCGGTCATATTTCCATCGACGGCCACGACGCTGAAACCAAGGCATCCGCCGTCGCCCGTGAACGTGACGGATTGGGCTGGCAAGAATACAGCGTCCGCTTGCAACGTTACCTTTCCGAACTTGAGTTCATGTTCTCGCCCGAACTCATCATTTTGGGCGGAGGCATCTCCCAAAGAGCCGACGAATATCTTCCCCACCTCAATCTGAGGACCCCCGTCGTTCCCGCGAAACTCAGGAACGAGGCCGGCATCGTGGGCGCAGCCATCCAGGCCGCGTCAACCCGGGCGGATCGGACTGCTGGTTACGAGCCGTCGATCTCAGCGGCTGCACCGATTTGGACCTCTGAGCTCGCGGAATCATTGCAGCCTGCGCTAAAGACGTGAATCGTAGCCCTACCCCCTCCGCTCAACCGCCGCAAGAATGGCCTCGCCGAGTTCAAGCGGCTTGGTGAACTGGGGCCAGTGCCCGGTGGGCAGATCCATGAATTCGACGTCGTTGATGCGCGCGAGCTCAGCGACGAAGGGGTGGCCGGATTCGATCCATTCGCCGAGCAGGCTGGAGGGGAATTCGCACGCGATGATGGTGGCCGGGACGTCGTAGCGGCGCACATCGTGCAAGCGCTGTTTATCGCTGGTCACGTTCTTTGGCTCCGGGATGGCGCGTGCGCGGAAGGCGGCCCGCAGCTCCTCGTTGAGGTCCACGAGATCCTCATTTTCGAAAAGCTCCCATGGTGGCAAGGGCACGGCATCGCCCTCGACTGGCAGTTCGTCGTTGATGACACCGCCCTCGCCGAGCGGGCCGCTATCCACGTAGACCGCCCGGACCACGCGGTCCGGGCGGGCGTCGACCGCGCCGTGGATGATGGCACCTCCGCCGGAGTGGCCGACCAGTACTACGGGATTGCCAACGGCGTCGACCGCCGCCACTACTGCTTCGATGTGATCCCTGAGGCCGATCCCTGACTTCGGGGCGTCAACAGCTTCCAGCCCAGGCAGCGTGAGCGGGTGGACCGTATGCCCTGCAGCAACGAGCGGCGGGGTGACCTCCGACCATGAAGAAGCGTCCAACCAGAATCCGGGAACCATGATGATATCCATGCCGGTACCCTACGACGGGCCACCGACAGAATGAACCCTTGAGTTGGTCCCGCACGCCGGAACGCCAACAGCTCACACTGCCGCGGCCCGTCCCGTTCGAAGGAGGGGCGCGAAGAACGCGGCGAGTTCCGCCGTCGCGGTCAAGGGCAACACGTTCGCCACGTACTGGTCCGGCCGCACCACCACCACGACGCCGCCGCGGTCGAGGCCGCGCAGCTCGAAGATGTCGGCCGAAGGATCGGTGCCGTAGACGTTCTCGAGGTACGTGAGCTTGAACGGTCCCACCTGCGGCTTGAACGCTTCCGGCACCGCTCCGATGTCGACGCTCGTGTGCTCCTGCTGGTAGATCACCTTCACGTCGAACCACGCGTTCCGGTCAGCGCCCGACGGCGTTGCGGCCAAAGGCGAGTCCGGCGAGTTCGCGATCCACTCGGCAAAGTCGACGACGGGCGACGTTCCCCCTTGTGCCGTTCCGGCAGCTTCGCTTGCGTCCGCGAAGACATAGATGCGCCACCGTCCGTCCGCCTTGGCCTGGTGGCCGAGCTGGAGCGGGTTGGTATCGCAGACGCGCACCACGGGAGCGGACTTGAAACGCTTCCCGATGGTGAATCCCGTGGCCAGGTCTTGATACGTAGGCTCGGCGATGAGCGGTGAGGGAGCGTAGTGGGTCATGAAGCCGGCAGGGAACTCCGCGGTGCTCACGTAGAAGTTCTCCAGCTCGGTGGGATCCTCGAATTCTTCGGGCTTCTTCGCCATGAGCGTGGACCACTCTTTGTCGAAGTCGATGAGGTTCTTGGCAATCACCTGGCGTTCGGCGGAGTACGTGGACAGCAAGCTCTCTGGGCTGCGGCCTTCGAGTACGTGTCCGAGCTTCCAGGCAAGGTTGAAGCCGTCCTGCATGGAGACGTTCATGCCTTGGCCGGCTTTGGCGCTGTGGGTGTGGCATGCGTCGCCGGCAATGAACACACGCGGTGTGCGGGTGCCGCGCTCGTCCGGCAGGACGTCGTCGAACCTGTCCGTGAGGCGGTGGCCCACTTCGTAGACGCTGTGCCACGCGACGTTGCGGACATCGAGCGTGTAGGGATGGAGGATTTCGTTGGCCTTAGCGATGATCTCGTCGATGGTGGTGTTGCGCACGGAGCGGTTGTCGTTCCGGTTCACTTCGCCGAGGTCGACGTACATGCGGAAGAGGTGGCCGCCTTCGCGTGGGATCAAAAGGATGCTGCCGCCAGTGCCGGACTGGATGGCGCATTTCGTTCGGATGTCGGGGAAGTCCGTGACGGCAAGGACGTCCATGACGCCCCAGGCGTGGTTGGCCTGGTCGCCGGCCAGGGTGCAGCCGATCGACTCCCGCACCTTGCTACGCGCGCCATCGGCGCCCACGACGTACTTGGCCCGGACAACGCGCTCCTGGCCTTCGTTGGGTCCTGCTGTGTGGAGGAGGGTGACGGTGACGGGGTAGTCGCCTTCGCCGGTGACCTCAAGACCGCGGAACTCGTATCCGTAATCGGGGGACATGCGGGCAGGGGAGTTCGCCATGAATTCGGCGAAGTAGTCCAGCACGCGCGCCTGGTTGACGATCAGGTGCGGGAATTCGCTGATGTCTCCTGTGGGATCGTCCAGGGCGCGGGCGGTCCGGATGATGCGGGAGGGATCCGAGGGGTCCGGCTTCCAGAATGCCATCTCGGTGATCCGGTACGCCTCGGCAATAATCCGTTCGGCGAATCCGAAGGCCTGGAACGTTTCCACGCTCCGTGCCTGGATACCGTCGGCCTGGCCGATCGCGAGCCTTCCGGGGCGGCGCTCCACGATCCGGGTTGTGACTCCCGGGAACTGGGACAACTGCGCGGCGGCGAGCATGCCTGCGGGGCCGCTGCCCACAATGAGCACGTCGACCTCGTCGGGAAGGTCGGCCGGCCGATTGATCCCGACGCCGGCAGCCGCCTGGACTCGCGGGTCACCGGACACGTAACCGTGGTGGTGGAACTGCATGGGAATCCTCACTTCATCGTGTGGTTGTTCAATTATAGAACTGTAAATTCTCTATCTGAACCCAGAATTGGATACAAACTGTACGGCAGGCGTGGGTGGGGGACAAGGCCTTTGCGGCGGGATGCAGGGGGTTGACGTTCCGAAACTCCCGGGCCATAGTTATCGTATACGATTTCGTACTCGATGAGGAGTAAATCTTGGAAAAGGTCACCGACCACATCCTGGCCGCGGCCCGCAAGGTCATCGCGGTGCACATCAACTACCCCAGCCGGGCGGCCCAGCGCGGCCGTACGCCGGAACAGCCGTCGTATTTCCTGAAGCCATCGTCCTCTCTTGCTCTCAGTGGCTCTGCGGTGGAGCGTCCGGCGGGCTGTGAACTCCTCGGCTATGAGGGCGAGATCGCGCTGGTCATCGGCAAGCCCGCCCGCCGCGTGGGCATGGAGGACGCGTGGGGCCACGTCCAGTGGGTCACGGCCAGCAACGACCTTGGCGTCTATGACCTCCGCTACGCCGACAAGGGCTCCAACCTCCGGTCAAAGGGCGGGGACGGCTTCACCCCGGTAGGTCCCGCGCTCATCCCGGCCGCCGACGTCGACCCCTCCGGGTTGCGGATCCGCACTTGGCACAACGGTGAACTTGTCCAGGACGACACCACCGAAGACCTTTTGTTTCCCTTCGCGCGCCTCGTTGCCGATCTCTCCCAGCTCCTGACGCTCGAAACCGGCGACATCATCCTGACCGGTACCCCGGCCGGCGCCTCGGTCGCCAAGCCGGGCGACGTCGTCGAGGTTGAAGTCACCGCCGGTGATTTCAGTAGCGGCCGCCTCACCACCACAGTCACGGAGGGTACGACGGCGTTCGCGGACTTCGGTGCCCGGCCCAAGGCCGATGACACCCAGCGGGAGGAAGCATACGGTACCCGCGAAGCGGTGGGCCTTGCCGCCGTCGTCCCCGTCCTGACGCCGGAACTGAAGAAGAAACTCGAGTCCGTCGCGACCGCCACCCTGTCCAGCCAATTGCGCAAGCGCGGGCTGAACAATGTGAGTATCGACGGGTTGCAGGCCACGCGCCCGGACCGCCGCGTCGTCGGGCTCGCCCGGACCCTGCGCTACGTGCCCAACCGCGAGGACCTGTTCGCAACCCACGGAGGCGGTTTCAACGCGCAGAAACGCGCCATTGACTCCGTCAACGAAGGCGAGATCCTGGTCATGGAGGCCCGCGGCGAAAAGGGCACCGGGACCATCGGGGACATCCTCGCGATGCGTGCCCAGATGCGCGGTGCCGCGGCGATCATCACCGACGGCGGGGTGCGCGACTATTCCGCGGTGGCAGGACTGGACATGCCCACCTATTTCGCCAACCCGCACCCGGCTGTGCTGGGCCGGCGGCACATCCCGTGGGACACGGACATCACCATCGCCTGCGGCGGGGCCACGGTCCAGCCCGGGGACATCATCGTGGCCGACTCGGACGGCATCCTGGTGATCCCGCCGGCCATCGCGGGGGAACTGGTGGATGAGTGCATCGAGCAGGAGAAGGAAGAGGCCTTCATCTTCGAAATGGTCAAGCAGGGCAACAGCGTGGACGGTTTGTATCCGATGAACGCCCAGTGGCGTGCCCGTTACCAGGAATGGGAAGGAACCAAAGGTGACTGAAACCGCCGTCGGGAGCAAGTCCGAGCAGGCCTATGCGGCCGTGAAGGCGCGGATCGTGGAGGGCACCTACACGCCGGGTTACCGGCTGGTGCTGGCGAAGATCGCCGAGGACCTGGGTGTGAGCGTGGTCCCGGTCCGGGAGGCGATCCGCCGCCTGGAGGCCGAAGGTCTCGTGAAATTCGAGCGCAACGTCGGCGCGACGGTCTCCGGGATCGACCCCACGGAGTACCTGTACACGATGCAGACCCTGAGCATCATCGAGGGGGCCGCGACGGCGTTGTCCGCACCGTTGATCGATTCCGTGGCGATCGCGCGGGCCCGTGCGGTGAACGAGGAGATGCGCGACTGCCTGGAGCATTTCGATCCGGTCCGCTTCACGGCGTTGAACCAGGATTTCCACAGCGTGCTCTTTGAACACTGTCCCAATCCGCACATCCTGGACCTCGTGCACCGGGGCTGGAACCGGCTCGCGTCGATCCGCGCCTCGACATTCCGCTTCGTCCCCGGCCGTGCGCAGGAATCCGTCAAGGAGCACGAGGCACTGCTCCAGCTCATTGAAAGCAACGCCGACGCCGACACCATCGAACAAGCCGCCCGCCGCCACCGCAGCGCCACCTTGGATGCCTACCTCGCACAAGCAAAAAGCATCTGACAATCCTTCAAGGCAGAAAAGGAAGAGAAACAATGACGTTCACTGCACCAGAAACCACCACCCACTACGTCCCGAAGGACCTTCCCACCCACATCCAGCACTTCATCAACGGCCGGTTCGTTGACTCGGTGTCCGGGAAGACCTTCGACGTCCTGGACCCGGTGTCCAACTCCAATTACGCCACTGCCGCGGCCGGGCAGAAGGAAGACATCGACCTTGCCGTCGCCGCAGCCCGCGAAGCGTTCGTGAGCGGTCCGTGGCCGAAGATGAAGCCACGCGAGCGTGCCCGCGTCCTGAACAGGATCGCCGACGCCGTCGAAGCCCAGGAGGAGCGCCTCGCCGAACTGGAGACCTTCGACACCGGCCTGCCGATCACCCAGGCCAAGGGCCAGGCGTTGCGCGCGGCAGAGAACTTCCGGTTCTTCGCGGACCTGATCGTGGCCCAGTTCGACGACGCCATGAAGGTCCCGGGCTCCCAGATCAATTACGTCAACCGCAAGCCGATCGGCGTCGCGGGCCTGATCACGCCGTGGAACACCCCGTTCATGCTCGAGTCTTGGAAGCTCGCCCCGGCCTTGGCCACCGGCAACACCGTTGTCCTCAAGCCAGCCGAATTCACCCCGCTCTCGGCCTCGCTCTGGGTACAGATCTTCAAGGACGCGGGCCTGCCGGACGGCGTGTTCAACCTGGTCAACGGCCTCGGCGAGGAAGCCGGCGACGCGCTCGTGAAGCATCCGGACGTTCCGCTGATCTCCTTCACCGGGGAGACCACCACGGGCCAGACGATCTTCCGCAACGCCGCCGCCAACCTCAAGGGCCTGTCCATGGAGCTGGGCGGCAAGTCACCGTGCGTCGTGTTCGCCGACGCCGACCTGGACGCCGCGATCGACTCGGCCCTGTTCGGGGTCTTCTCCCTCAACGGGGAACGCTGCACCGCCGGCTCACGCATCCTCGTCGAACGCGCCATCTATGAGGAGTTCTGCGAAAAGTACGCGGCCCGCGCGAAGAACATCGTCGTCGGCGACCCGCACGACCCCAAGACCCAGGTCGGTGCCCTCGTCCACCCCGAGCATTACGAAAAGGTCGCCTCGTATGTGGAGATCGGCAAAACCGAGGGCCGGCTGCTCGCAGGCGGCGGACGCCCGGAACACCTGCCCGCAGGCAACTATATTGCGCCGACCGTGTTCGCCGACGTCGCACCCGACGCCCGGATCTTCCAGGAGGAGATCTTCGGACCCGTCGTCGCGATCACCCCCTTCGAGAACGACGACGAAGCCCTCGCCCTCGCGAACAACACCAAATACGGCCTGGCGGCCTACATCTGGACCCAGAACCTGACCCGCGCGCACAACTTCGCCCAGAACATCGAGGCCGGCATGGTGTGGCTCAACAGCCACAACGTCCGCGATCTCCGCACCCCGTTCGGCGGCGTCAAGGCTTCCGGCCTGGGCCACGAAGGCGGCTACCGCTCGATCGATTTCTACACCGACCAGCAGGCCGTCCACATCACCCTTGGCACCGTGCACACCCCCAAGTTCGGCGCCTAACCCGCCAACGCCCATCCCAGCCCAACTGACTCGCACTTGTTGTCGTTATGAGGCTCCAAAACGACACCTACTGCGAGTCAGTTGGGTGACACCCTTTCAAAGAAGAGAGAACCCCATGAGCAACTTCGTTCCCACTCCCACCGTCCCGGCGCCGGATATTGTCCGCTGCGCCTACCTCGAACTCGTCGTCACGGACCTCGCCAAGTCCCGCGAGTTCTACGTGGACCTGCTCGGCCTGCACGTGACCGAGGAAGACGAGGACACCATCTACCTGCGCTCCTTCGAGGAGTTCATCCACCACAACCTGGTCCTGCGCAAGGGACCGGTCGCCGCCGCGGCCGCGTTCGCTTACCGGGTGAAGTCCCCGGCCGAGGTGGACGCCGCCGAGGCCTACTACCGCGAGCTCGGCTGCCGGGTGGAACGCCGCAAGGACGGCTTCACCAAGGGCGTCGGCGACTCCGTCCGCGTCGAGGACCCCCTGGGCTTCCCCTACGAATTCTTCTACGACGTCGAACACGTCGAACGCCTCACCCAGCGCTACGACCTCTACTCCGCCGGTGAGCTCGTCCGCCTGGACCACTTCAACCAGGTCACGCCCGATGTTCCCCGAGGCCGGGCCTACCTCGAGGACCTCGGCTTCCGGGTCTCGGAAGACATCAAGGATTCCGACGGCGTCACCTACGCCGCGTGGATGCACCGCAAGCAGACCGTGCATGACACCGCCCTGACCGGCGGCAACGGACCCCGCCTGCACCACATCGCGTTCTCGACGCATGAGAAGCACAACATCATCCAGATCTGCGACAAGATGGGCGCCCTGCGCATCAGCGACCGGATCGAACGCGGCCCCGGCCGGCACGGCGTGTCCAACGCCTTCTACCTGTACATCCTGGACCCGGACGGGCACCGCATCGAGATCTACACCCAGGACTACTACACCGGGGACCCGGACAACCCCACCGTCACCTGGGACGTGCACGACAACCAGCGCCGCGACTGGTGGGGCAACCCCGTGGTCCCGTCCTGGTACACCGAGGCCTCCCTCGTCCTGGACCTGGACGGCAACCCCCAGCCGGTCGTCGTCCGCGAGGAAAAGAGCGAAATGGCCGTCACCGTCGGCGCCGACGGCTTCTCCTACACCCGCCAGCCCGACGGCGGCCCCGCGGGGGAAAAGATGGGTTTCAAGGTCGGCTCGCAGCTCTAGGCTCGCAGCCCTCAACGTATGCTGACCGCAGGATGGCCGAACGGAGTGTGGAGATGCTTGACCCGAAGACGATTGAAACCATTGCCGATGAACTGTTGGAAGCCGGCCGGAGCCGGACTCCGGTGCCGCGGCTGACTGCCCGCTACCCGGAGATGACGGTGGAGGATTCCTATGCCGTGCAGCAGTTGTGGCGGCGCCGCAACGAGGACGCTGGCCGGAAGCTGGTGGGCCGCAAGATCGGGCTGACGTCCAAAGCCATGCAGGCTGCCACGGGCATTACTGAACCGGACTATGGCGCCATCTTCGACGACATGGTCCTGGAAACCGGGTGCTCCGTGGCGTGGGACCAGTACACCCACCCCCGGGTGGAGGTGGAGCTGGCGTTCGTGCTCAAGGACGGGCTCAAGGGCCCGGGTTGTACGATCTTCGACGTCCTGAACGCCACCGATTACGTGGTTCCGGCCCTTGAGATCCTGGATTCCAGGATCGAGATGGAGGGCCGGACCATCGTGGACACCATCTCGGACAACGCGGCCATGGGTGCCATGGTGGTGGGCGGGCGTCCGGTCCGCCCGGACGCCGTCGACCTCCGCTGGGTATCGGCGATCCTGTACAAGAACCAGACCGTGGAGGAAACCGGCGTCGCCGCCGGCGTCCTGGACCACCCCGCGAACGGGGTGCACTGGCTCGCCAACAAGATCGCCCCGCACGGCGACGGGCTGAAGGCCGGGGAGATCATCCTCGCAGGGTCCTTCACCCGCCCGCTCTGGGTGTACAAAGGCGATACCGTCCACGCCGACTACGGACCCTTGGGAGTTGTCACATGCCGGTTCGAGTAGAACCAGACCGCACGTTCCGCGACGCCCTGCGGGACCAAACCGGCCCTGCCGGCCGGCCCCTCATCGGGATGTGGGTGTGCTCGGGCAGCCCGCTGATCGCGGAACTGTGCGCCGGGGCGGGGCTGGACTGGCTCCTGATCGACGCCGAACACAGCCCCAACGGCCTCGAATCCATCCTCGCCCAGCTCCAGGCCGTCCGCGGCTACCCCGTCCAGGCCGTCGTCCGGCCGCCGGTCAACGACACCGTGCTTTTGAAACAATACCTGGACCTGGGAGTGCAGGACCTGCTGATCCCCATGGTCAACTCCGCCGCGGAAGCAAAGGCCGCCGTCGCGGCCGTGCGCTACCCGCCGCACGGGGTCCGGGGGGTCGGCTCGGCCCTGGCCCGCGCCTCGCGCTGGAACCGCATCCCGGACTACCTCGCCCGGTCCGCCGGAACCATCAGCGTCACGGTCCAGATCGAAACCGAGGCCTCCGTCGCCGCGGTCGAGGAGATCCTGGCGGTCGACGGCGTCGACGCCATCTTCCTCGGCCCCTCCGACCTCGCCGCGTCCATGGGCCTGCTCGGCGAGCAGGAACACCCGAAGGTGCGTGCCGCCGTCGAGCACTGCCTCACGGCGGCGAAGACCGCGGGCAAGCCCGCCGGCGTGAACGCCTTCAACGAAGCCACAGCGCGTGCGTATATGGACGCCGGTGCGTCGTTCGTGCTGGTCGGCGCCGATGTCGCGCTGCTGGCGCGCGGCACCGAAGCCCTCGCGGACAAGTTCATCCCAACAGCCCCCGACGGCGGAGCTCCCCTTGGCGGGACAGGTGACGCGCCGTCGAGCTACTGAACTAGGTAGGTAGTCGGTACTCTTCCCGAGGTCCCTGGACGGAGCTACATTGGATATCCCGAGGCCGCTCGGGGGCGGTCGAGGAGGGGGTCGGCCGCAATTTCAATGGAGCATGCCGTGGTCCCGCAACCAGATCTCAGTCGTCAACAATCTGCAGTCACCGCCCAACCGCCGGCTGAAAGGCGTTCAGGCCCTGTGGAGTACGATCTTCGGGCGGTTTACGTCCCGCAGTCGGGGTTGTTCCTGGACGATCAGGGACACGAATTCTTCGTAACCGCCGTGGAATTCTGGGAGCACGCGACGGTGGTCAGTCTGTGCTGGAAACGCAGGCCCATGGCAGGGCAGGGAAGTCCGCCCTTGGTGGCCACGGATGAGCACGACCGGGTGCTGGGCGTAATGCGCATCTGGAACGTTGGTGCGCGATCAATCCAACATTTTGAACCGATTTCTCCGTCAGCCCGCGCATTGACGGTGCTCATCGCCAGGAAAACAGGAACACAGGAACTGTTCAGCTGCAGGACGCCGCCCGCAAAGAAAGAGTGAACGAAGTAAGCTAGGCGGAGCGTGCGATGCCCCGCGTTGACCTGCGGATATGGTCGGGTGTGAGGCCGGTCAGCGAGGCAAGTTCAAGTTCATCGCAGGCTTGGGTGCGGAGCGCAGTGACAATCAACGCTTCCCGCTGATTAACGATCTGGTCGCGGTGCCTTTCGGCTGCTTTGAGTTGCTCGCTTTTCGCCTTTAGGCCATCCACGTGTGCGCCTCGCGGAAGCTCACTCGGGTGAAGGTCGTCATAAGCCAAACCGATGGTTCGGACGGCCCGAATATTTTCCCCGGTCAGCGCGGAAATGGTGGCCAAGGTGAGCCCGTCTTCAAGGGCCTGGGCGATCATCTCGTTGCGGGCAGCGGTCAATGCCCGGATGGCGCTTGTCGCTTGAGATAGGAGTTGCTTATGGGCTGTGAGCGAATGGATGAGCTTGTTGTGTTCACCGGTGGCCGGCGCGCGGTCTTCACGCTCCACTGGCGCCTTGGCGCGGTAGGTGTACCTGCCGGTCGTCGAGCGGCGGGGAGTGGTCTCTGGTTGAGCTTGCATGTACTCCCTTTCCGGCCCGGTCCCGATGGATCACGGCTTCCCTGATCTGAAGAATCTAGGCCCCGTTCGCAGGGCTGCGGAAATACCAATACCGCGTGAACCCATAAGGAAAGTGCATAGAAGATTGCCCATATGGGAAACAAAATCCCCGAATGGTGCGTGGAATTCCCATACGGGACAGGAGGTCATAAGACTCTCTTATTGATCCACGCACATTAGGTCTTATCCACGGCGCCCGGCAGTGCCTAGTCTCGAAATTGGGGATTCGACACCCGAATCCTGAGTTTCACGATTCTGGAGAAGACAAATGTCCGAGTACCTGCCGGCGTCGAGGGTCGCACGCATCAAGTCCTCAGCGAGCGTTGCGGCCGCCGCCCGCGTCCGTGAACTACGAGCCGAAGGCATCCCGATCATCGACCTGACCGTCGGCGAGCCGGACTTCGACACCCCTGACCACATCAAGGCGGCTGCTATCGAAGCGATCAACGCCGGCCAGACCAAATACACTTCGGTGACTGGGACGCCCGAGCTGCAGGCCGCCATCCTCCGTCGGATTGAAAGCCACACCGGCGTACATTACGCAGCGAACCAGCTGACCATCGGCGGCGGCGCCAAGCAAGTCATCTACGTTGCGCTCATGGCATCGCTCAACGACGGCGACGAGGTCATCGTCCCGGCACCGTACTGGGTGTCCTACCCGGACATGGTCCTCGCCAACGACGGCACGCCCGTGATCGTCGCTTGCGGAGAAGACACCGGCTTCAAACTCACCCCGGGCGCCCTCCGCGAAGCCATCACTGCCAAGACCAAGTGGCTCATCCTCAACGCTCCGTCCAACCCGACGGGCGCGGTGTACTCACGCGAAGAACTGCAGGCGCTCGGCTCCGTCCTCGAGGAATTCCCGAACGTCTACGTCCTCACCGATGAGATCTATGACGAAATCCACTTCGGGGACGGCCGGGTGACGAGCCTCGTCACTGCCGTTCCGTCCCTCCGCGACCGCATCCTCCTGGTCAACGGCGTCTCCAAGGCCTATGCCATGACCGGTTGGCGCCTTGGCTACGGTGTGGGTCCGGCGCCTTTGATCGCAGCGATGAACAAGCTGCAGTCGCAGACCTCCTCCTGCCCGTCGTCGGTCAGCCAGGCAGCGGCGGCAGCCGCGCTGAACGGCGACCAGTCGTTCGTCCGGGACAGCGTGGAGGTGTACCGCAAGCGCCGGGACGTCGCCGTCGAAGGCCTCAACGCCATCGAGGGACTTTCCGTTGCGCCCGCCGAGGGCGCCTTCTACGCCTACGTGAACTGCAGCGGCGTCATCGGCAAGACAGCTCCGGACGGCACGGTCATCGAGAACGACCAGGACTTCACGATGTACCTCCTCAACGCGGCCGCGGTCGCCGTCATCCAGGGCTCGGCGTATGGCCTTGGCCCTTACTTCCGGATCTCCTTCGCCACATCGCTGGAGACCATCAACGCCGGCGTGGACTCGATCCACAAGGCAGTCAGCGCCCTCAACTAAGCCCTACAGGCACCCCAGAGCCAGCCAAGAGAAAGATTCAGGAAATGATCCACGTCAAGACCAAGTTCCAGAGGCCGGACGCCGACGTCGTCAGCCGCCTCGCGGCGTTCTCCTCCGCGACCATCCACGAAGCCCAGGGCCGCCGCGGCGCCTTGAGCTCCAAGATCAAGCCGATCGACCGCTCCATGTCCTTCTGCGGGCCGGCCGTGACCGTGGCCTGCGCACCGCAGGACAACCTCATGCTGCAGGTCGCCATCCACTACGCCCAGGCCGGCGACGTGGTCCTGGTCGGTGCGCAGGAATTCTCCGACGCCGGAACCTTCGGCGACGTCTTGGGCAACGCCATGAAGGCCAAGGGGATCGCGGCCATGGTGACGGATTCCGGTGTGCGTGACACCCAGGACCTCATCGAACTGGGCCTCCCGGTGTTCTCAGGCAGCGTCTGCATCAAAGGGACGGTCAAGGAAACCCTTGGGCCGATCAACCACCCCCTCGTTTTCGGCGATGAAATCATCTACCCGGGCGACATCCTCCGCGGTGACGCTGACGGCGTCGTAGTGGTGCGCCGTGAGGAAGCCGAGGAGGTCATCGCGCTCTCCCAGGCCCGGGACGACGCCGAACGCGAGCTCATCAAGGCCTACCACGCCGGAGGCACCACCATTGAGTTGTGCGGGCTGACGGAAAAGCTGAAGGCCAAGGGGCTCCTGGTCGAAGACTGATTGGCACGCTCAGGCCGGTCACCGGATGCGGTGGCCGGCCATTTGCGTGCCCGATTCCGGGCACGCAGAAGACGCCCTGCCTGGGGCAAGGCGCCTTGGGTGGAAAGCCGGGTCAGTCCAGTCCGGGGTGTCCTGGCCGGGCGTCGACCAGGTACCACTCGATGCTGTGTCCGGCGTGAGCCGGCATGAGGCTTCCTTCGAAGACGAAGAGGGGTTCGCCCACGCCGCCCAAGGGACGCCAGAAACCATTCCTTGGGCAGTGGAATCCTGTCCGTGCGCTGATCGTTCCGAGGGTTGGATTCGAAGCCCACCGGGTCTGGCTGATCTTTTTCACCGCTGTTCCTTTGATTGGGTTCACGGAATCCGCGAACCGCTTTCGAATTGCTTGCTAATTCGATATTAGGAAATAAAAACGCCCGTGAATAAGACCAAAGATGTCTGTCCGGATAAGGCAATGTTATGGATGGATCAAGCCCCGGATGGATCGGCCGCGTACTTGTTGATCAGCTGCTGCTGCAGCATCTCCTTGACCAGGATGAGCACGGCAGAGGCGGCTTCGGACAGCGGCTCATGGTCGGGGGTGCACAGGGCAATCTTGCTCTGCAGGGCCGGTTCGACGATCCGCAGGACCTTGAAGTTCTCCTCGGGGAAGAGCGCATCAGCGGCGGATTTGGGAAGCACAGTGGCCCCGAGGTTTGCGCGGATGAGCCGGACCAGAGAGGGAACCGACTCCACTTCTCCTACGAGCCGCAGCGGCAATCCTTGCTCGGCCAGCCCTTTCTCGATGATCTGGCGCAAAGTGTGGTTCTTTTCAGGGAGGAACAGTCCAAGGGTGCTGGCTTCTTCAAGCGTGACAGTAGAGCGTCCCTGCGCCACATCGACGTCTTCATGGGTCACCAGGTGCAGGTCTTCCACAATCATGGTGGTGAACTGCACTCCACGGATCTTTCCCGGCTCGTAGATCAGGGCCATGTCGAGGCGGCCGTTCTTGATTGCCTCGCTCAGCACCCCGCCGAAGATCTCGGTCAGGTGGACCACGATGTCCGGGTATCGCCGGCCGACCTCGCGGATGATCTGCGGTGTCAGGCTGGAAGCCATGCTGTACGGCGCAATAGCGATGGACACCCTGCCCGACGGCGCCGCCCCGGATGCCGCCACGTCCAGCCTGGCTTGTTCCACGAGCCGCAGGATGGTCTGGGCATGGCGATAGAGGGTGTGTCCTGCGGCGGTTGGCTCGACTCCTTGCTTACTGCGGATCAGGAGGCGCTGCTTCAAATCGCTTTCCAGCGCCGACACCTGCTGGCTGAGGGCAGGCTGGGCGACGTGGAGCGCAGCGGCCGCCTTGGTGATGCTCCCCGAATCGACGATCTTTACAAAATACGAGAGCTTCCGCGTGTCCATGGGTCTGCCTTCCTCCAAGCCCTCATTGGGGCCAGGATGCCATAAGGAAATTCTATGTAGGGACACACAATCCGTCTTTGTGTGACCTGTCTCTCAGCTACTAAATTTGAGATCCACATCCCCATGGTGGCGTTCCCCAAGCATTACTTGGCAGTTCGTTGACTCCCCATCAACCGAATTGTCCCGATACCCAAATATAGACGCACTTGGCGCGCTGCCTCACAAATCGATCGTCACGTAAAGAGCACCCTATGAGACTTTCGGGCATATCGCCCATCGCCCGCGGCGGAAAGCGGTCCCTGCCGGCGGCAGGTGTGCCGTAGGTCATAACCGGAGGCTATCCCGTGATAGCGAATAGGTCTTTGTGCCCGAACTTCTTGGGTGCGAGACTTCTATCACCAAAGAATTACCGCAGTACCTCTGATTGAAGAATTTCAGCTAAACACTTCCAATCGAGCGGGCAGTTCAATTCTTCCGATATTCCACCCGCTCGTATGGAATTACCGGCCCAATGCAGAACCACGGAAAGAGAACCACGTGAATCCGATAATTGATCTTGTAGCGGATCTTGGAGAGGGATTCGGTGCCTACACCATAGGCAGCGACACCGACCTTCTGGAGATCGTTTCAAGCGCCAATATCGCTTGCGGGTTCCACGCGGGCGATCCCGACATCATGGACGCCACCGTCGCTGAATGCGTTCGCCGCGGAGTGGGTATCGGAGCCCATCCGAGCTTCCCCGACCTGCGTGGTTTCGGGCGCCGGGACATGGGCCTGACTGCCAACGAGGTGCGTGCGGACGTGCTCTACCAGTTGGGAGCCCTGAATGGCTTCGCAGCCTTCCATGGAACCAAAGTGACCCACCTTGCGCCGCACGGCCGGCTGGGAAATCTCGTCGCCGTCCGTGAGGACTACGCTGCGGCCGTGGCCGAAGCGGCCGCCCGCGTGGACAACGAACTCATCGTGGTCGCGCAGCAGGGCGAGTTGGCCAAGGCCGCACGTTCCGCCGGCCTCGACGTGGCCATTGTGGGCATCGTCGATCGCGCCTACCAGGAAGACGGGACGCTGGTCCCGCGCAGCCAGCCCGGCGCCGTGCTGCACGACCCCTCGGCCATTGTCGAGCGGACCGTGCGCATGGTGTGCGAAGGCAAGATCCGGTGCGCGAACGGCACTGACATCGACATCTCCACGGACACTGTCCTGCTTCACGGAGACAACCCCGGCGCCGTCGGGCTCGCCCGGCTCATCCGCTCGGAGCTCATTTCGGCAGGCGTTCGCATCGCCCCGTTGACCGAAGTCGTGGATGCCAAGAGGAAGGCGGCCTGACATGTCCGTTCTCACGGCGGCTCCCACCGAGATCTACGAATCCGGAGACTCCGCATTGCGCGTCGTCGCACTTGCCGAAGCAAGCGAGGACAACTGGCTCACGGTCCACCGTCTTGCCGACTGGCTGGAAAGCTGCGGTGCCGAGGGACTTCACGGCGCGGTACCCACCTACGATTCCGTGCTCGTGGAATTCGACCCCGTGCTGGTGTCTGCCCGTCAGGTGCGCGCGTTCGTGAAGCTGGGACTCCTCGAAATGGGCCGGTCAGACGGCAGCGCAGCGGCCCCCCGTGCGTTTGATGTTCCCGTGGTGTACGGGGGCGAATTCGGCCCCGACCTGGAGAATGTCGCAGCTTATCAGGGCATCTCCACCGAAGAAGTCATCCGGCTCCACACTGAAAAGACCTACACCGTCCGCTGCCTCGGCGCGCCGGCCGGCTCGCCGATGATGGATGGCCCCGCGTTCCCGAAGCCCGTGCCGCGCCTCAAGGATCCCCGGCTCAGCGTCCCGGCAGGAGCCGTGGCTGTGGCCGGACGCCAAGCCGTCATCGCACCAGCGTCAGCGCCCGGTGGCTGGTGCGTCATCGGTCAGACTCCCTTGACCGTCCTTAATATTCGCCGCGAACCACTGGTGCCTTACAAGCCAGGCGACATTCTCCGTTTCCGCAGTATCGAGGCCGGAGAGTTCGACTCTTACGTCGGCAAGGAACTGGAACCAAGGCCATGAGCGGGCACATTTTCATCCAGCAACCCGGGAACGCCGTGGTCACAGACCTTGGCCGGTTCCGTGGACCGCGCTTCGGACTTCCCGTGAACGGGGCCCTGGACCAGTACTCGGCCCGGGCCGCCAACATCCTGGCCGGCAATCTGGACAACGATCCCCTGGTGGAGATCACGGCCCTCGACTTCAGGATGAAAGCGAACTCGGACATCCTCATCGCAGTCACTGGCGCTCCGCTGACGCTCACCGTCGGAGGGCGTCCTTGCACCCAGTGGGAACCGGTTTCGGTCCGCGCGGGCGAGACGGTGGCCATCCGGGGAATCAACCGGGGCCTTCGTGCTTACCTGGCCATCCACGGCTCCGTGGAGGCGCCGATGCTGTTGGGCAGTTGTGCTCCGGACACCGTTGTGGGCTTCGGCCTGCAGCTCAAGGAAGGAACCACCCTCCTGGCCCGCCGCAGCGTGGGCCCTGTTCGCCAACCGTACTTCGACCTTCCGCTCTTCCGGCTTGGTCTGGAACGGCCGAGCATGGGGCAGCAACTCATGGTCGATGTGACTGATGGGCCGGATGTCGCCGAATTCGGCGGTTCCGCCGAACTGCTCTTCACCTCGGAATACGCCGTGAGTGGTCGGAGCAATCACATCGGCCTGAGGCTCGGCGGCGAACTTCCCGAAAGAACCTCAAGCGGTGAAGTGCTTTCGCGCGGCGTCCCGGTAGGCGCCGTCGAAGTTCCTTCCCGGGAAGAGTTGCTGGTGCTGCATCGGGGACGCGGCGTCACTGCCGGCTATCCGGTCCTCGCAGTGGTTACCAGTAATGGCCTGGACGTCCTTGCGCAAGCCCGCCCGGGCGACAAGGTCCACTTCAGGAAAACAACAGTGGCGGAGGCAACGTCCGCCCACCGGCGTTCGCGGGCGCAGCTTGAAACCCTCCGCGAATCCGTCAACACAGTCTTCGGACTACTTGGCATTGGATGCCGACCCCAGTGGCAGGACCTCCCGGTTGCGGCATGCAGCTAAAAACCTGTCGTCAAAACCAATAGGCGTTGCTACGCTCAACATCAAGAAGGAAATGTCATGACCGCAAACACCAACGCTGCGCAAGTGCAGCATGAACGGCTCACGGGCCGTCAAACGCGCAAGGTTGTCACCGCAGGCTGCGTTGGCATCTTCGTGGAACTCTATGACAACGGCATCTTCGCCTTCATGGCCGGAACGCTTGCCTTGGTGTTCCTTGCCCCGGGCAACCCGGACAACGCCCTGTTGTTCGTGTTCGCAGGCTACGCAGTCTCGTTCTTCGTCCGGCCCCTTGGCGCAGTTGTTTGTGGCTACTTGGGCGACCGGATAGGCAGGCAAAAGCTACTGGTCTTCGTCATTCTGCTGATCAGCGTCGCCACCGCAGGTATCGGAATCCTGCCCACCTACGCGGCCATCGGCATCGCCGCTCCCATCCTGCTGGTCCTGCTGCGGCTCCTGCAAGGCTTCTCAGTCGGCGGCGAGGCCGCCGGCGCCATGACCTTCCTCGCTGAACACGCCCCCGAAGGCAAGCGCGGCATCATCACCTCCTACGCACAGATCGCGTCCTTCGCAGCACTGCTCACCGGCACCCTCGTGGCGTTCTCCATGTCTCCTTGGCTTACCCAGTCCGCGATCGACGGCGGTGGCTTCGGCTCCTTCGCATGGCGCATTCCGTTCCTGGTCGCCATTCCCATGGGCGTCATCGGTTGGTACATCCGCAAGGCCATCGCGGACACCCCCAACTTCACAAAGCTCAAGGAAGAGGGCGGCCTGTCCAAGAACCCGCTCAAGGAAGCCTTCCAGTCCGCTGAGCACCGCCGGGCCATGGTTCTGGCCCTCTTCATCCCGCTCATGAACGGCTCCGGCTACTACGTCCTGTTCTCTTACATGCCCACGTTCCTCAAGGGCAAGCAGCTCAACTTCACCATCGGCGAGGCGCTGTTCATCACCGCCTGCAGCCTGGTTGTCATCTGCATCGCCATTCCCTTCATGGGCGCCCTCTCCGACCGCATCGGCCGCAAGAAGGTCATCGCCGGCTCCGCCATCGCCATGACCATCCTGGGCATCCCGTCCTACGCCCTCATCGCAACGGGCAACATGGGCCTGGCCATCCTTGGTGCCTCCATCATGGCCATCGTCTTCGCGGGCCACACGGCCGTCATCCACATCCTGATCGTTGAGCTGTTCCCCACGCGGGTTCGGTACTCCGCCTACGGCCTCGGCTACAACATTTCCTCCGCGCTCTTCGGCGGAACTGCTCCGTTGCTGATGACCTGGCTTATCAGCAGCACTGGCAACATCTACATGCCGGCCTTCTACGCGGTCATCACGGCCCTCGGCACGCTTGCAGCCGTGAGCACGGTCAAGGACCGGGCACACGAACCCCTGCGCGACGCTTAGTCGCCGCTGACCTCCGGGCACAGCTCGTGCCTTCCAGTCCCACTTTTTGGAGAACAGATGTCTTTTTCCGACTACAACACCGCCCTCGTCACCGGAGCCTCAACCGGTATGGGTGCCGCGATCACCGAGCGGCTGGCCAAGAGGGGCCTGACTGTTCACGCAGTTGCCCGCAACGAGGAACGCCTCAGCGAACTCGCCGATCGTACGGGCGCCATCCCGCACGTTGTGGACCTGACCGACACGGCGGCCCTGACCGCCGTCGTGAGCGAGCTGAAGGTCGATGTCCTGGTCAACTGCGCCGGAGTTTCCCGGCCCGGCAACCTCCTGGACTCGTCCGAACAGGACATCGACGAGCTCATTGACGTCAACCTTCGAGGCCTGCTCCAGCTCACGCGGCTGGTCCTGCCGGGCATGGTGGAGCGCGACCTTGGCCACATCATCAACATCAGCTCGATCGCAGGCGTCTACAACTTCTACGGCCACACGGTGTACCACGCCACGAAGGCCGCCGTGCACCAGATCTCCCGCCAGCTCCGGAACGACACCGTCGGCAAGCGCATCCGCGTGACGGAGATCTGCCCGGGCCGGGTGGAAACCGAGATCTTCGGCCGGAACATGGGCGGCACGCCCGAAGCCATGGAAGAAGCATGGAAGACGTACTACGAGGGCTACGAGTCGCTGACCACTGACGACATCGTCAACGCGCTCGACTACGCCATCGAAACCCCGCGCCACGTCAATGTGGGCATGCTGGAACTCATGCCGACGTTCCAGGTCCCGGGTGGCCTCACCTTCGACAGGCGCTGACCGCAACAAGCTGGCGGCCGCGAATCTCGCGGCCGCCAGCTCAGTCCTCTTGGAGCGCTTGCGTCAAGTGGTGCGTGGGGATGCGGTCGCGGTCGTAGGTGATTTCCGTGTAGCCGTGCGGTTCCGGGCGGCCGTCGTGCCCGAGGTTGACGAACACGATCTCCTCGATGGTCAGGATGCTGTCGCGGGTGATCATGTTGCGCACTTCCGCACGCATGGTCAGTGACGTCCGGCCGAAACGGACGGCGGTCAGGCCCATTTCCACCAGATCGCCCTGCACGGCCGAGCTGACGAAGTTGATTTCGGAAATGTACTTGGTGACGGCCCGACCGTTTCCAAGCTGGAGGATGGCGTAGATTGCCGCTTCCTCGTCGATCCATTTCAACAGGCTTCCACCGAACAGCGTGCCGTTGGCGTTGAGGTCCTCCGGACGTATCCACTTGCGGGTCCGGAACGTGATGTCAGCCTTTTCCATAATGCGAGATTAGCCGAGGCCAGGCGCCCGCGTCTCCTGCGGCGTGCCATGCTGGGCGGGACTCCGTAACATGGATACGGTGCACCCGGTTCAGGGCACAACACGAAACGCCGATTCGCGCACCATGCGGCACACCGGGAACGCGCTGGAGGAACACCATGAAGATCGACAAAACCCACCGTAGCGCCGGGCTGAGCGCCCTGCCTTCCGGCAGGGGCCGCTGACCATGCCACCGCTGGATGCCGTGCTGGGCGCGTGGTCAATGAACTGGCCCGCCCTGGTCATTCTTGTAGCCGCGGTCGCCCTGTATTCAAAGGGCCTGATGGGCGCCAAGCGCCGGGATATCCACTGGCCCCTGTGGAACTCGTTTGCCTTCTTCGTCCTTGGCCTGGGCAGTTTCGCGGCACTGAGCTTCGGATTCCCGGGAACCTACAGCCACGACCTGAGGTGGGCCTTTACCCTCAAAGTGACGTCCTATCTCTTTGTGGTCCCGCTGTTGATAGGCCTGGGCAAGCCGCTAACACTTGCACGGCAGACCCTTGGCCCCGTGGGGGCGGCGAGGGTGGAAGCGGTCCTGCGGCACCGGCTTGTCCGCATGCTCAGCAACACGCTCGTGGCGGCGCTTCTGGGCCTCGCCATGTTCACGCTTTTCTTGACCCCGTTCTTCTACGTGCTCCGGACCAACCCCGCCGCCGACGTCATCCTGACCCTGCTGGTGCCCGTCATGGGACTCCTCATGACCGTGCCGATCATGGAAGACGGCGCAGGACGCACCGGATCGCTCATTGTGGTCGAATTCATCTTTGTATTCATTGAGCTGCTCGCCGACGCAGTGCCCGGGGTCCTGATGCGGCTCAGCCCGGGAATCCTCGACGGCGCCACGTCGGTTTTGGGCAATCAGCCAGCCTGGTTCCCCTCACCGTTGCGAGACCAGCAACTCGCCGGAGACCTGATGTGGTTCCTGGCTGAGACCGTGGATCTCCCCCTCATCATCCTGATGTTCGTCCGGTTCTCCCGGAGCGACAAACACGAGGCCAAGAGCTTCGACGACCTGAGCGATGAAGAAATCGAAGCCATGAATCGAGCCCACCTGGGACAGGGCGGACGCAGCCTGGATTGATCCGGTGACGGTTGCATCCAGAGGGTGGACCTGTGTGGGCCTGTCCCTTAGGCCATCGCCGTGTGCGATGCGCTGTGCGAATCGATCGGCTTGGCGTAGCACTGCGAGTGGCTGACGCCAATGTAGGGCCCGAAATTGGGTACGGCCGAGAAGCCGGCGCTCTCGTAGAAGCTGCGACCGTCCGATTGGGCCGACCCGGCTTCCGCAGTGATCACACTGAAACCGTGGGCATGTGCCTGCGCCTCAAGCGCAGCGAGGATGGAACTGGCCACTCCTGAGCCCCGGGCGTACGGGACGACGTATAGCCGCTTGATTTCCGCGGTTTCGGCGTTCAGAATCCGGAGCCCTCCGCAGCCCAAAGGCTGGCCGGAGCACTTTTCGTACGCGACGACGAAGACCGCCGTGTCAGCTTCCGACGGCGCGGGCCCGGGCTCGTGGTCTGAATTGCCGAAACGCGCGTCCAATTCCGCTTGTTGCGCCGCGCGGAGATCTGCACCCACCGGATTGGCCCACGTGACCTGTCTGATGTTGAGCCGCGGATTGGTCTGCATCGGAACCTCTTTCGCCGGAGGGGGTTATGCAAATCAAGCCTAAGAAGCGGGGGTTACCGTGGTGTTTCCTCCGCGTAAGCGTCCGGAGAAATACCCGGTGTTGGGGTCGGCCCTAGGCAGCCGTCATTCGACGGCGTCGCCGGTCGGGTCCTCGACCGTCTGGTCGGCAAAGGCAAGTCCGCCGACCGGGCTTTGATCCCAGTGCAGCAGGCGCCAGCCGGTCTCCGGGTCGCCCTCGAGCACCACGATTCCGGTGTTCTGCAGCTGGTGGGTGGCGGCGAACTCGCGGCCGACATCCGCGGCACGGCGGCCTGCCCAGCAGCGGATCGCGGCACCATGGCTGACCACGACGGCGGTCTGGTCGCCTGCCGCTGCCACCTTGGCAATGGCGGCGTCGTAGCGGGCGAAGAACTCGTGTCCGTCACCGGCTCCCGGCATGCGGACATCCAGTTCACCGTCGGTCCAGGCGAAAACAGTGCTCATGTACCGGTGGTGCGATTCGTGGTCGGTGAGCTTCTCCAAAGCCCCGGCCTCAATCTCCTGCAGGCCGTGCAGTACGGTGGCCTCGAGCGCGAGGGCTTTTGCGAGCGGGGCGGCCGTCAGCTGGGTGCGGACCAGCGTGGATGCGTAGATGGCCGTGATGTCCTCGTTCGCAAGTGACGCGGGGAGCGCGGCGGCCTGACGTTCGCCGAGATCAGTCAGTCCCGGACCGGGAAACGCCGTGTCCAACTGGCCCAGGACGTTTCCGGGGGTTTGCCCGTGACGGATAAGCAAGAGCCTCATGCTGACACAGTTCCTTACATCGATTCGGAAACGCAGGGTCCATGTTGCCTCTACTTCAGGTGGTCCACCAACTGATCCGCGATGCCGGTGTACTTGCCTGGAGTAAGTGCCAGGAGGCGTGCCTCGGCATCGGGAGACAGGCCCAGTCCCGAGACGAATTCCTGCATGCGGACGGCATCGACGCGCTGGCCGCGGGTGAGATCCTTGAGCCGCTCGTATGGGTTCTCCATGCCTTCGACGCCGGCGATGGCTTCGGCGCGCATGACCATCTGGATCGCTTCGCCCAGGACTTCCCAATTGGTGTCGAGATCGGCTGCCAATACCTCCTCGGCGACGTCAAGGGCCTTCAGCCCCTTGGCGACATTCGAGATGGCAAGGAGCGAGTGCCCGAATGCGACGCCGATGTTGCGCTGCGAGGAAGAGTCGGTGAGGTCCCGCTGCCAACGGGAGGTGACCAGCGTGGCGCCCAGGGTGTCCAGCAGTCCGTTGGAAATCTCCAGGTTGGCCTCGGCGTTTTCGAAGCGGATCGGGTTGACCTTGTGCGGCATGGTGGAGGAACCGGTGGCGCCGGCCACAGGGATCTGGCGGAAGTAGCCAATGGAGATGTAGCTCCAGATGTCCGTGCAGACGTTGTGCAGGATGCGGTTGAAGCGGGCGACATCCGCGTAGAGTTCGGCCTGCCAGTCGTGGCTTTCGATCTGGGTGGTCAGCGGGTTCCACGAGAGTCCGAGGCCTTCGACGAAGGAACGGGATACGGCCTGCCAATCGGCGCCGGGAACGGAAGCGACGTGTGCGGCATACGTGCCGGTAGCGCCGTTGATCTTGCCCAAGTACTGGGTCTTGGAAACGCGGTCCAGCTGGCGGCTCAGGCGGTGCGTGATGACTGCCAATTCCTTGCCGAGAGTGGTGGGAGTTGCCGGCTGGCCGTGCGTGCGGGAAAGCATCGGGACGGCGCGGTTCTCCTCGGCCATCGCTTCGATCTGCTTAACCAAGGCCCTTGCGGCAGGGAGCCAGACATCTTCCACGGCACCCTTGACGCCCAAGGCGTACGAAAGGTTGTTGATGTCTTCCGACGTGCAGCCGAAGTGCACCATCGCGGTGAGGTTCTCGATGCCGATCGCGGGGAGGCGGCGACCGATGTAGTACTCAACAGCCTTGACGTCGTGGACGGTGACGGCTTCGATGTCAGCGAGTTCCGTGACCGAAGTGGCATCGAACTCGGTGACGATGGCGCGCAGCTTCTCCTGCTGTTCGGCGGTCAGGGGACCGGCGCCTGGAAGTACGTTGTTGCTGGTCAAGTGGATGAGCCACTCGACCTCGACGGCCACGCGGTCGCGGTTGAGCGCGGCCTCGGACAAGTAGTCGACCAAGGGAGCGACGGCGGACTGGTACCGGCCGTCCAGGGGGCCCAGGGCGATCGGCTCCGGCGACGCGGCGAGAGCAACGCGTCCAGAGGGCGTACGGGTAACAGCGGCGGCGACGGTTTCAGGCATGAGGCAATTCTTTCATGAACTCGGCTCACGCCATTAAGCCGGACTTCTCTATGTGCAAAACACTTTGACTTCCCCTTCACCTCAGGGTTTCCGGCAGGTTATCCACATAGCCGACAGCGTCGGTTCCGTGCCACCGGAGCGCAACGTAGCGTCGATGCCACAACATCAATGGACACAGAGGAGGGCAACATCTTGAGCGGCATTCTTATGGCGGCCGGGGGAACGGATCTGGATTCGCCGCAATGTATTTCACGAGGCGCGGAAATCCAGAAGCTCGGATGGCGGATGAGCGTTTGCGCGGACCAAGCCGACGCAGCCCTTGCAAGGATGGCTCAGTTGCAACTCGAGCAATGGGAGTCGCCGGCCGGCCGCGCCTATCGGACCACGCTGGCATTACAGGCCGCATCACTTCGAAGGGGGCGTGACGCCTTGCGCGAGGCCGCTGCAGTGACCCTCCGCCATTCCCGGAATGTGGCGTCGAAACTCCAGCCGGGCCTCTGATGGCCGAGGTTGCTCCCGTCGGCGCGGGCGGAACTCCCCAGCCTCGAACACCCGAGCCGGATGGCAGCTTGCGGATACGCGGCGGAGTCGGCGGAATCCGCTTCCAATTTGAAGAGCTGCTCGCCGGCGCCGCCGCGCTGGACGGGCTCGTGCTCCAACTGCAGGCGATTGAAGTGGAAGCTGAAGCGGTCAGGGTGGCTCTCTTCCCACACCAGGCATCGTCGTACGCGAGCGGGAGCAGCGCAATCATCGCGGTCGGGGAGAGTGGCCGGGAGATTGGGCGGGTCCGCGAACAGCTTCAGCGGATCGGCAACGGTGTCAGGGCAAGCCACCGTGAATACGGGTTTGCGGAATCACACGCTGCGATCAGGCTGCGAATGGGCATGGGGGCGCCGATCCTCGGGACAGGCCTAAATGCCTTGGACCTTGGCCTGAGGGACGCCACAGAAGGAGCTGTCCGGGATCTGAGCCGGATATTGGAGCAGATGATGGGGCTACCCCCGGCAGCGGCCAACCTTGCAGGGGCGATCGTCGGGCCCACTGATGTCGGCGCCGTCTTGAGGGCAATCGCGACGGCCCCCGCATTGTCTTTCCTCAGGCCTCGTCCCATTTCAGTCAGCCAGACAGAGACCGCCACCAAGAGCGTGGACCTGTCCGCAGCAGGAATGCTCCGGGAACTGGATCACGTCAGTGCCACTTCAGAAGGCGAAATAGAAGTGGTGCAGATAGATAAGGGCGAAGACAAGGCATGGGTGGTCTTGATTCCGGGCACCCAGCCGGGCAATCCGCCCGGAGGCAGCAATCCATTGGACGAGGCCGGGATTGCAGAAGCGCTGGGCTACAACTCAGCGGAAACCAGCAAGGCCATCCGCCAGGCGTTGCTCGAGGCAGGAGCCGCAGCCGGCGAAACGGTGGTGGCAGTGGGCCACAGCCAAGGCGGAATCCATGCCATGAACCTGAGTCAGGACAAAGCCTTCCTCGCCGAGTTTGACCTCAAGTTCGTGGTGACCGCCGGATCACCCGTTGGCGGGATCACCCCTCAGGCCGGGATCGGGAGCCTGCACCTCGAGCACCAACAGGATTGGGTTCCCGGGGCGGACGGCAAAGCGAATCCGGATACCAAAGACCGGGTCACGGTGACCATGACCAATCCGGTGAGCCTGGCACCCGGCGAAGACCAGGGTATCGGCCCGGCGCACAAGCTCTCACGCTACGAGGAAGGGGCAAAGCTGGTGCAGCTCAGTTCCGATCCGTCACTCGCGGCTTCCACCGCCACTCTGGGCGGGATACTTGGCGTTGGCGGAGTGGCCAAGGTGAGCCGGTTCAAGCTGAGCCGCGAAACGACGCAGGCCCCGCGGGGAGGGCGATGAGGAAGTGGCCGTGCTTGCTCGCCTCGGGCGCCTTACCGCCTGCTACCGCCCGGAATCCAACTGGCCACCATGGAGATCAGGCTGATGATGATCGCGGCGAGAACCGCTGTCCAGAAGAAACGGTCGATGGTCAGGTGTACCGGCGTGTAGCTGCTGAGCCACGCCGTCAGGGACAGCATGGCCGCGTTGATGACAATCGTGAAGAGCCCGAGGGTGAGGATAGTGATCGGGAGGGAGAGCAGCCGGACCAAAGGCCGGACCAAGGCATTGACGATCCCGAAAATGAGCCCTATGAAGAGATAGGCAAGTACCACGCCCACGGTGTCGCCGCCCTGAGTGACCCCCGCGTTGCTTACGGCGTTGGTAGTTGCAGAGGTCGAGATATTGAACCCGGGCAGAATCCAGCTGGCAACCCAGAGGGCCAGCCCGTTGATCAGGACACGCACAATGAATGAACCCATACGCCCATGCTTTCACATGCGCCGGCCTTCGCATGCGCCGGCCGGAGAGCTTCCCAGCATGGCCCGGAGGCCTGCAAGTAGGCTGGTGCCATGAATTCTTCTGACAACGCACCGGAGGGCGTGCGTCCCCGCCCGGTTGTGGACAGGCTCCCCAAATATGCTGCAGGCAAGCCTCCCGTAGCGATCGATGGCCTGACCAGTTACAAACTGTCATCCAATGAAAACCCGCTACCCCCGATTCCCGCTGTGCTCGAGGCGATTGCTGACCAGTCGGACATCAACCGATACCCGGACCCGCTGTCCACCAAGCTGCGCACGGCGCTCGCCGACTTCCTGGGTGTCCCCGCTGACGACGTCGTCACCGGTGCCGGAAGCCTCGGAGCCCTGAACCAGATCCTTTCCACCTTTGCCGGGCAGAACCACGACGGCAAATCCGATGAGGTCATCTATGCGTGGCGCTCGTTCGAGGCCTACCCGATCAGCGTAGGGCTGGCAGGGGCGGAGAGCGTCCAGATTCCATTGCTTTCCGACGGACGCCACGACCTCGAGGCCATGGCGGCCGCTGTCACCGTCCGTACCAAGGTGATTTTGCTCTGCACGCCGAACAACCCCACGGGTCCCATCCTCACCGCCGAGGAAACCGAACGGTTCATCCAGTCAGTGCCGGCGGGCGTCGTGGTTGTCATCGACGAGGCATACCAGGAGTTCGTCCGGAACGAGAACGCCGTGGACGGCATCAAGCTGTACCGCAAGTACCCCAACGTCGTGGTCCTCCGCACCTTCTCCAAGGCGCATGGCCTTGCGGGGCTGCGCGTTGGCTACAGCATTTCCGGCCCGGATCTCACCCAGTACCTGCGCGTCACGGCAACGCCGTTTGCCGTCTCGCAGATCGCCGAACGCGCCGCCATTACTTCGTTGGAGCATTTCGACCAAGTTGTTGAAAGGGTACAAAGCCTGGTCGATGAGCGGGACCGGGTGACCGCAGGACTCCGGGAGCTGGGATGGTTCGTGCCCGAGGCTCAAGGGAACTTCGTGTGGCTGAACCTTGGAGAGAATAGTGCCGAATTTGCCGGACTGGCAGGCGAGCGGGCATTGTCCGTGCGGGCCTTCGGCAACGAGGGCGTCCGGGTCAGCATCGGAGAAGTCGAGGCCAATACCCGATTCCTGGAACTCTGTGCGTCCTATACAAAAGCGCCGCAGCCTTCCTAGCGGTTAACAAATGCCCCTGCGTCCCTTACTGCGGATAAAGTAAGGGACGAAAGCCAAGATATGCCGATTCCGGAATGCATTCCGGAATCGGCATATATCAGCGAATATTGCTCAGCATCGGGCTGCGGCAGGCAAGGAGACGGAATGGGCGCAACTCAATTGCCCACCCCCGGGATCAACGGAACGGGACTCGATCGGCAGTCTCCCGCGGGAGGCGCTTCCAGCGATCCCGCTGCCGACATGATCCAGCTGCTCGGGCCGGACGGCAAGCTAGGTACGGATCCGGTCTTCTCGGACTACGCCAAGCGCCTTGATCCTGAGCAACTCCGGGGCTTCTACGCCGACATGGCCAAGGTGCGCCGCTTCGACCAGGAGGCCACGGCCCTCCAGCGTCAAGGCGAGCTGGCCCTTTGGGTTCCCCTGACGGGCCAGGAAGCCGCCCAGATCGGATCCGGACGCGCCACTCAGCGGCAGGACTACATCTTCCCCACCTACCGGGAACATGGCGTTGCACTGACCCGGGACGTGGATCTGGCGGAGCTCCTGAAGCTGTTCCGCGGAATTTCGAATGGCGGCTGGGATCCCACCGAGAACAACTTCCACCTCTATACCCTCGTGCTTGCGGCGCAGACCCTGCATTCCGTTGGGTACGCCATGGGAATCCAGCGCGACCAGAAACTCGCGGAAGCCAATGGTTCCAACGAGCCGAAGGCTGCCGTTGTGGCCTACTTCGGCGACGGCGCCAGTTCCGAGGGCGACGTCCATGAATCCATGGTCTTCGCGGCGTCCTACAACGCTCCCGTGGTGTTCTTCTGCCAGAACAACCACTGGGCCATCTCAGTCCCCACCGAGGTCCAGACAAAGGTCCCCCTGTTCAACCGGGCCAAGGGATACGGCTTCCCGGGCATCCGAGTGGACGGCAACGACGTCATCGCAGTCCACGCAGTCACGGAGTGGGCGCTTGAACACGCCCGCGAAGGCCGCGGTCCGGTGCTCATTGAGGCCTATACGTACCGTGTTGGCGCGCACACCACGGCGGACGACCCCACCAAGTACCGCGAATCCGCCGAAGAAACCGCCTGGCGGGGCAAGGATCCTTTGGATCGCCTGGAGAAATACCTTCGCAACGAGGGCCTGGCCGACGAAGCTTTCTTTGAGCAAGTCAGGGCTGACGGCGATGAACTCGCTGCCCATGTCCGTAGCACCACCCAAAATCTCCAGGGCCCCCACTTCCACGAGTCATTCGCCGGGGTCTATGCCGAGCCGCACCCCCTGGTAGCCGAGGAACTTGCTTGGTTCGAGGAATACTCCGCCGGATTCGAAGGCGACGAGGAAGAAGGGGCGGGCAACTGATGACCACCATGACCATTGCCAAGGCCATCAATGAAGGCCTGCGTGCGTCGCTCACCAATAACCCGAAGTCGTTGCTCATGGGCGAAGACATCGGGCCGCTGGGTGGCGTCTATCGCGTGACCGACGGACTGATCAAGGAGTTCGGCGCGGACCGGGTTGTGGATACTCCGCTCGCCGAGTCCGGCATCGTCGGCACGGCCATCGGCCTGGCCTTGCGCGGCTACCGTCCCGTTTGCGAAATCCAGTTTGATGGCTTTGTGTTCCCGGGCTTCAACCAGATCACCACGCAACTGGCCAAGATGCACTCGCGCAGCGGCGGCAAGCTGACTGTTCCCGTGGTCATCCGCATTCCCTACGGTGGCGGGATCGGCTCGATCGAGCATCACTCGGAATCGCCGGAAGCGCTGTTCGCCCACACGGCCGGCCTCCGCATTATCACTCCGTCCAATGCCCACGACGCCTTCTGGATGATCCAGCAGGCCGTTGATTGCACGGACCCGGTCATCTTCTTCGAACCCAAGCGCCGCTACTGGCTCAAGGGCGAGGTGGACACCGAAAACCCGGGACCGGCGTCGGACCCGTTCAAGGCGCACGTCCTCCGCGAAGGCGCCGACGCAACGATCGTTGCTTACGGGCCGCTGGTACCGGTGGCGCTGGCCGCCGCGGCGGCCGCGGAAGAGGACGGGCGCAGCATCGAGGTGATCGACCTACGCTCGATTTCCCCCATCGACTTCGACACCGTCACCGCTTCGGTCAAGAAGACCGGCCGTCTGATCGTGGCGCACGAAGCCCCGACGTTCGGGGGGATCGGCGGCGAGATCGCTGCCAGGATCAGTGAGCGCGCCTTCCTGCACCTGGAGGCTCCGGTCATCCGTGTGGGCGGTTTCCACATGCCGTATCCCGTGGCGAAGGTGGAAGAGGACTACTTGCCGGACATCGACAAGATCCTCGAAGCCCTGGACCGTTCCCTGGCCTACTAGCCGCCCCTGATTGCACCCGCCCCAACGCGGACGGGCCAGCCGAGATCGAGGACCTAAGTGACTGTTAAGAAATTCAACCTGCCGGATGTCGGCGAAGGCCTGACCGAGGCAGAAATCGTCTCCTGGAAGGTCAAGCCCGGCGACACCGTTGCCATCAACGACGTCATCTGCGAGATCGAGACGGCCAAGTCCCTCGTGGAATTGCCGTCCCCTTACGCCGGAACCGTGGCGGAATTGCTCGTTGCCGAGGGCATCACGGTTGAAGTGGGAACGGCGATTATCGGCATTTCGGACAATGCGCCGGGCGAGACAGCGTCCACGTCAGCCCTTGCTGCGCCGCTCGCCGAGCAGCCTGCGGCTCCGAGCGCGGCCGTACCGGCCCCAACCGCCGCGCCTGCGGCGGAACAGGTCTTCGAAGCCTCGATGTACGGCAAGTTGCCCGCCGACGCCGGAACGTCCGACGGCGGTCCCGCTGGCGGTCCGCTGGTTGGCTCCGGTCCGAAGGCCGACGCCGTCAAGCGCCGCCCGCGCAAGCGCCCGGAAGGCGCTACCGCCGTCCCTGCGGCCGCGGCGAACACGGCACCCGCCGCCGTCGAACGTGTCGCCGTTGAGCCCGCAGTCGAACCCACTGCTCCGGCAAACCAGACACCGGGTCTCGCCGGCCTCGGCGCCACGGTCAGCGGCATCGTCAACCGGGTGTTGGCCAAGCCTCCAGTGCGCAAGATCGCCCGCGACCTGGGGATTGACCTGGCCGACGTCGTTCCCACGGGAGCCCGTGGCGAAGTGACCCGCGAGGACTTGGTCAGCTACCAGTCGCAGCGCGATGCCGAGGTGGACCAAGCGGACAAGTTCTGGGGTGCGTCCAAGAAGCCGCAGGATCAGCGGGTGGAACGGATTCCCGTGAAGGGCGTCCGCAAGGCCACCGCCAAGGCCATGGTCGAGTCGGCCTTCACGGCACCGCACGTGAGCATCTTCGTTGACGTCGATGCCAGCCGCACGATGGAATTCGTCAAGCGGCTCAAAGCCTCCAGGGACTTTGAAGGCATCAAGGTATCCCCGCTGCTGATTCTCTCCAAGGCCGTGATTTGGGCTGCGGCGCGCAATCCGAGTGTCAACGCGACCTGGGTGGACAACGCGGACGGCAACGGAAACGCAGAGATCCTCGTCAAGCACTACATGAACCTCGGCATTGCCGCGGCAACCCCGCGCGGGCTCATGGTTCCGAACATCAAGGATGCACAGGACCTTTCCCTCAAGGAACTGGCCCTCGCACTCAATGAGCTGGCCAGCACGGCACGGGCGGGCAAGACCCAGCCTTCGCAAATGCAGGGGGGCTCGCTGACCATCACGAACATCGGCGCCCTGGGCATCGACACTGGAACGCCCATCATCAACCCCGGTGAGGTGGCAATCGTCGCGTTCGGCACCATCAAGCAAAAGCCTTGGGTGCTCGACGGCGAGGTCATCCCGCGCTGGATCACAACGCTCGGCGGTTCGTTCGATCACAGGGTTGTGGACGGGGACCTCTCTGCCCGTTTCATGGCCGACGTCGCGTCAATCCTCGAAGAGCCGGCGCTGCTGCTTGACTGAGCAAATCGCTATCAAGGACGGGCGGATCGGCGTCAGGGGAGAGCGGCGCCGGGTTGCCCGGACCCTGACGGAAGTCTTCCAGCCGCCCGCCGTCGTATCCGTCCTGCTGCTTATCAGCCCTGCGGTGCAACCGGGTTTCCCGGGGACAATATGGTTCGGCGTCCTGGGTGCGTTCTTTGTGTGCGTGCTGCCGTTTGCCTACGTCTTGATCATGGTGAGGCTCGGAAAACTCAGCGACCACCACGTCAGCGATCGCAAGGAACGTGCGCCCTTGCTGATGCTTGCGCTCGTGTCCGTGGTTGTGGGGTTGTTGGTCCTCAATCTCATCAACGCTCCAACGAGCGTCTCAGAGATGATCCTTGCACTGATTGGCGGCATCGCTGTGTTGGCCGCCGTCAGCCTCGTGTGGAAAATAAGCGGCCATGCCTCGGCAATTTCCGCGGCCGCAGTGATTGCAGCTCTCATGTTCGGTCCGGCGTGGTTGCCGCTGTTGCTTCTGGTCCCGGCCGTCGGCTGGTCCCGCGTCGTCCTACGGGCACATACTCCCGCCCAGGTCATCGCCGGATCGTTGTTCGGCGGCGTGGTCATCGCGGGACTTTGGTGGGCCCTGCGCGGATGGCTTGGCTAGTAGGACGTGTAGCTGAGCGCGAGGTCGTGCAGTTGCTGGTCGTTCATGCTGCCGATCATTCCAAACGACAACACCATGGCCAGGGCTCCGACTGCGAGCATGGCGGAGGCGACCACAAACAACAATTTCCAGTCGGAGCGAAGGATGCTGCGGAAGGTCTCCGGCATCTGGAGCAGCGGGGAAATCAAGTTCGGGGCACTGTCTACCGAGCCGTCGTCGAGAAGTGCCACGACGCGGTCGTTTGTCCGGTCGAAGCGCATGGAACTGATGTGGTTGCCGTGGCGCGCGAGCAGAATGTCGTGTCCGACGCGTTGGCGCGGCTGCAGAGTAAGCAAAAGGGATCCCCTACGGGTTGTTGTGATGGGCGGCTCGCACCCTTGGGGGCCACTTCAATTTTACCGGCGGCATCCTAGCCGCCCGGCCAAAATCGGGGTGAGACCGCCCACCACAACGCGTGATCCTGACGACTTACGGTTCGTCCGTCTTGGCGATGTAGACGTCGCACGGCGCGTTGTGCGCCACCGTGTTGGCAACGCTGCCGAGAACCCTGGCCAGTCCCTGCATGCGGCGGTTGCCCACCACGATCACTTGGGCACCCACACGTTCTGCTTCCTTGACGAGGGCCTCTCCGGCTTTGCCGAAGACGGCTGCGTAGCTGGTGGTCAGCTGGTCGGAGGCGAGTTCGGCAGCCACCTTGGCGGCTACCTTTTCCGCAGCGTCGGCGTCGGAGAGGATCCATTTGTCGCCGCCGCTTTCAACGACCTCCACGTGGGCGCCTTCAAAAGCGGTGATGACGCGCAGTTCCGCGCCCAGTGCGGTTGCCAAATTCTTTGCCGAATCGGCTGCCCGCCTTGCTGTTGCGCTACCGTCGACTCCGACGAGGACTATTCCGCTCATATATCTGCTCCTTTGCTGATGACATCGATGGCTTCTTGCAAAACCGGCGCCAATCGGCGGACGCCTTCGGCGATGGACTCCGGTGGCACTGCGCTGAAAGCCAACCTCAGTTTGTTGGATGGTTGATCGGAGTGCGTGAACGCCGCGCCGGGGATGAACACGACCCCTGCCTCGATCGCCCTCTTGAGCAGCGGATACGTGTCCACGCCATCGGGCAGGGTCACCCATACGAAGAAGCCACCCTCGGGCCTGGTCCAGCTAAGGCCGGAAGGCATGTGCTCTTCCAACGCCACCAGCAGGGCATTGCAGCGTTCCTCGTACAGGGCCCGATAGGTGTCAATCTGCCCGCGCCAGTCGTAGTCGCGGAGATATGCCGAGATGATCATCTGGTTCAGGGTTGGAGGGCACAACGTCACGGCTTCCGACGCCAGGTAGAAACGCCGCTGCAAGTGCTCGGGTACCAGGGCCCATCCGATGCGCAGTCCCGGGGCGAAGATCTTGGAGAACGAGCCCATGTAGATGACGTCGTGTTCATTCGCGGCCCGCATGGGTTCCAGCGGCTTGCCGTCGAAGCGCAAGAGACCGTAGGGGTTGTCCTCGAGCACCAGAATATTCGCATTGCGGCATATATCGACGATGCGCTGGCGCCTCGCCGGGGCAAGCGTGATGCCGGAGGGGTTGTTGAAATTGGGGATCGTGTACAGGAACTTGATGGTTTTGCCCTGGGCCTGAAGGGCCGCGATCTTGGCTTCGAGGAGCTCCGGAACCAGTCCGTCGTCGTCCATGTCCACTGTCTCAACCTGGACCTGGTACGCCTCGAAGGTGTTCAGTGCGCCCACGTAGGTGGGGTTTTCCACGAGGACCACGTCGCCCGGATTGCAGAAGACCTTCGTAGCCACGTCCTGTGCCGATTGGGAACCGGCGGTGATGATCACGTTCTCCGGCCGGGCGTCCAAGATGCCCTCGGCGGCCATGATTTCGCAAATCTGCGTGCGTAGTTCCTCGGTGCCTTGTCCGCCGCCATACTGAAGCGCCGTCATGCCGTCTTCCGCAATGATGCGGGCGGCGGTTTGGCCGAGCTTCTCGAGGGGGAGGGACTGCAGATAGGGGTTTCCGCCAGCGAGGGACACGAGTCCCGGCCGCATTGAGATGTCGAAGACGTCACGCACGGCGGACTGCTTGATGTTGGCGGCGCGCTCCGAGAAGAGATCCTCGTGGCGGTGGGCGGCAGTTGCTGCTCGCTCTATTGCGTCGATTGCTTCCGCGGGCAACTCGGGCCCGGCATCCAATGTTTCGTGGGTCACAGTGAAAGGATACTCCCCAGAGTTGCCAACTGAGCAACGGATGTTTCATCTCGATTTTGGGATTCCCGGTGCGAAGCGCTTTACGTCCGGACGCAGGAAGGCTGGAATAGAGCCATGACGACGCATCCCGAACTCGAATCCAAGGCGCTCCGCTTCCACGAGCTGCACGCCGTGCCACATGCGCCGTTGGTGCTGGTGAATGCGTGGGATGCGGCATCTGCGCTGATGGTCGAGGAAGCGGGAGCGGCGGCGGTGGCCACCTCCAGCTCGGCCGTCTCCTGGAGCCTGGGGTACCGGGACGGCGACCACCTTCCACGGCAACTCGCGATGGAAGCGCTGTCGCGAATCGCCCGGGCCACCCGCTTGCCTGTGACCGCGGATATCGAGACTGGCTACGGGCGTACTGACGAGGAACTCCAGGTCACGGTTCGAGCGGTGCTGGACGCGGGCGCCGTCGGGATCAACATCGAGGACTCGGCGGACGAACCGCTGAGCGAGATCGCCGAGCAGTCCAGGCGCATCGCGCTGATCAGGCAGACCGCCGAGGATGCGAGTGTCGGGCTGTTCATCAACGCGCGCACGGACACATATTGGTCCGGAAAGTTTCCGGAAAGCGCATATGAGGAAACGCTACGTCGCGCGGATGCCTATCAGCGAGCAGGGGCGGACGGAATATTCGTGCCCGGGCTGGCGGATCTCCATATTCTTCACGAACTTTCCCGGCGGATCAGCGTGCCGCTCAATGCGCTGGCAGGCTTGGGTTCGCCGTCGCCCGGAGAATTGCACGACGTCGGTGTGCGGCGAATCAGCATTGGCGGCAGCACTGCCAGGGCCGCGTACGCGAAGGTCTCGAGGCTTGCCCGGGAGGTCCTTGGGGACGGAAACTGGTCCGGCCTCGCCGGCACCCGGAGCTACGCAGACATGGATGCGCTATTCGAGTGATTGGCCGCCTGGGCGCAAACTCAGGACGTCCGCGAGGGTGTTCCCGTCAATGTAGATGGCGGCCTGGGATGCTCCCGTGGCCGCCACTGCGGTCTGCGCGAGCTGGGTTTCGATCCGCGTTTGCTCGCACAAGCCTTCGGGGCGAAGCGACCCACTCAGGTTCACGACGGCGGTGGTGCCGTCGAGGTAGCCCGAAACGTAGTGCAGCGCGGAGCCCGAGAGTGCGTTGTACAAACCCGCCCGGGACGCGGTGTCGTCGGGTGCCAGAAGTTGCCCCATGGCCACGGCGAGCGGGTCGCTGCCCGAAGGGGAGGTGACTTGGATGGCCACGAGGCTGTCGTTGCAGCCGAACCGCGCACCGCGGTTGCCGCCGTCGCCGATAGCCACGAAAAACACGGTGGTTCCGGTCGATTCGCCGACGCTTGGGAGGGGCGCGGGTAACGGCCCTGTTGCGGGTTCCTGCGGGCTCGCCTTGGTTGGCAGCGACGCCGCGGGGGGCGGGTTGAAATACGGGGGAGGTGCAGGGAGGGGGGCGGGAACCGGGCCGATGACCGGTTTTTGCGTCCCGTGGACAAAGCCGGGCGAGGCCGGTTGCGCGGAGCCTGACCCGACCGGAGTGCCGCCGTCGGGGGAAGCACAGCCAGCCAGGCAGAGCGCGAGCGACAGGCACAGCGCGGCGATCGCCGTCGTCGTGCCTTCCGCGCCGCGCCTGACCCCCATGACAGCCCCGCTCCTGCCCCGATCACCTCTGGTGCTTGTAAGTCAACGTTACGGCTGGCCGCCCAGGCATGGGCCGCTCCGCCCATGACGGTTCGGCCTCAGCTCTGTCACGGAATGGTAGCGGCGCGGTGACGCTTTTGCTTGGGTGGCGAAGCCGTTCCGGCTAGTCCGTTCCCTTGATCTTTCTCCAGCCACCTGCGCGGTTGTTCGCCGCGATCTGCCGCAGCATGGTGATGAGGGGCGCGCGCGGAATCGGCTCGTGCCGGTGGAAGGTGATCATCCGGGCGGTCTTGTTGTCGTGTCCCGAGGTGATGATGTTGTCCGGGTCGGGGACGATTGCGCCGTCGTAGAGGAACAGGTTGACGTGGTCCTTGGCTGCCAGCAGCGCGCAAACGTTGCCGTCGAGGACGAAATAAGGCCGGGTGCGACGCTTGATCGTTTCGACGATGCCGGGTTCGGCTTCATGGATGAGGTCCCGTAGTTGCTCAGCAATGTCGCGTTGCCAATCCGGGAGGGCCTCAATGTAGGCGTCGACCTCGGCATGGCGGTTGTAATCGGCCATGCCGACATCGTATCGACAAAGAATGCCCCCGCCCACGCCTCAGCGGCGGGACGGGGGCATTCTTGGGATACCGGAGAACTAGGCCGCTACTTCTTCCTGGACGGCGGTCAGCGGCTCGAAGATGGCCTTGATCTGCTCGACAACTTCGGCGTCGTCCTTCGGGTGCAGTTCAGCGAAGCGGATCATGGAGCCGGGAACGGCAAGCTTGACGTCTTCGAGGACCTTGGCGCCGGCGATGCCGGCTGCCTTGCGGGCCTCGTCCTGCGCCCAGACGCCGCCGAACTGGCCGAACGCGGTGCCGACGACGGCGGTGGGCTTGCCTGCCAGCGCACCGGCGCCGAACGGGCGGGACAGCCAGTCGATGGCGTTCTTGAGCGATGCCGGCATGGTGCCGTTGTGTTCCGGCGTGACCAGGAGGATCGCGTCAGCTTCGGCAGCCGCAGCGCGGAGGGCCGCGGCTTCGGCGGGAACCTGGCCTTCGACGTCGATGTCTTCGTTGTAGAACGGGATGTTGCCGAGGGAGCCGTGGATCTGTACTTCGACGTTTTCGGGGGCGTTGAGCTGGATGGCTTCGGCGAGCTTGCGGTTGTGGGAATCGGCGCGGAGGCTGCCAACAAGGGCGAGAACGGTGTTCTTGGACATGGGAACTCCTTGGGTCTGGCCGCGGACGGTGCCGCAGGCGCTCGGTTGTGGAGGCTTTTGCTGCCTTCGTAGATTCTAAACGGACTGCGGTCCGCTTAATATTCCCAAGGCTAGAATGTTTTTGTGAGCCTCATCCCCATCCGGCCCGGTTCGCCTTTCGGGACACAGCCGGAGCGCAGTGACGCCGCGCGTAACCGCGAACGGCTCCTTCGAGCTGCCAGGGACCTAGTGGCCGAACATGGAGTGGACGCCGTCACGATGGACATGCTCGCGTGCCGGGCCGACGTCGGGAAGGGAACGGTCTTCCGCCGTTTCGGCAGCCGCGCAGGACTCATGATGACCCTCCTGAGCGACGCCGAAGCGGAATTCCAGCGCGAGTTCATCTTCGGTCCACCGCCGCTCGGCCCCGGAGCGCCCCCATGTGAACGCCTCCTCGCCTTCGGCGAAGCGCGCATCAAGTATGTCGAAGAATACGGAGAGCTGGCCCGTGCCGCGGCCGAGCATTCCCCGCAAAACCGGCACGACGCGCCGCCGGTCGTGTTGTGGCACCGGCACATCGAGATGCTGCTGCGGGAAGCGGGCCTGGACCGCGATCCTTGGCTTCTGGCTCTTTCGCTCGGCGCCACCCTCGATCCTGAGCGGATCCTCCATGCCCTCCGCGCGCATGGAGTCCCGGCGGAGCGACTGGCGGCATCGTGGCGGGAACTCGTCACGCGCCTGCTGAAAGACTGCTGACATAACCTTCGCCCGACTACCTTGGCCCGGTAGCGTAGCGGCATGACCCTCACACCGATCCGCACCGCCGTCGTCGGCTATGGACTTTCCGGCAGCGTCTTCCACGCGCCGTTCATCGCTGCCAATCCCGCGTATTCGCTCGAGGTGATCGCTACTTCGGACGCGGGCCGCCAGGCCAAAGCCCAGGAGCGGCATCCCGGCGCGAGGATCGTGAACGGCCCGGAGGACGTCTTGGCGCTCGCCGGCGAACTGGACCTCGTGGTGCTCGGCACTCCGCCCGCGACCCATCATCCGCTCGCGAAGGCCGCGCTGGAAGCCGGGCTCGACGTCGTCGTGGACAAGCCGTTTGCCGTGACCAGCACGCAAGGGCAGGAGCTGATCGGGCTGGCCGCGCGGCTGGGCCGCGTGCTTACTGTCTATCAAAACCGCCGCTGGGACGGCGACGCCCTCACCGTGAAGAAGCTGCTCGACGCCGGGACGCTGGGCGAGGTGATGCGCTGCGAAGCTTCGATGGAGCGTTGGGCGCCCGAAATCAGCAAGGCGTGGAAGGCCGGTGCCACAGCCGACGACGGCGGTGGGCTGCTCTTCGACCTCGGAACCCACCTGCTGGACCTGGCTGTGCAGATGTTCGGGCCTGCTGAAGTCATCCATGCCGAAATCCTGGCCCGAAGGCCTCAGGAAAAAGCCGATGACGACGTCTTCCTGGTCCTCAAGCATGCTTCCGGCGTGATCAGCCACGTCGCCATGAACGTCAACAGCCAGCTTCACGCTTCGCGCTTCCGCGTCCTGGGCAGCAAGGGCGGCTTCGTGAAGTTCGGGATCGATCCGCAGGAACCGTTCATCGTGTCGGGCGGCCGGCCCACGGACGGCGCCTACGGCGTCGACGATCCGCACCACTACGGAACCCTGGAAATCGACGGCGTACGGAGCACGGTACCCACCGAGCGCGGCGCCTACCAGGAGTTCTACCGGATCCTTGCGGAGAAGATCGCCGACGGCGGTGCCGCCTCCGCCTTGCCGCTCCCCGTGGATCCGGCCGGGCCAGTCGAGGTACTCAAGCTGATTGAGCAGGCCAGGACACTCGCCTGAAAGTTTTTTTGAATCGGGCGTAACCTCGCCGGGACCGTCAGCGATGTAAGGGGAGTGTGGGCAACGTCCGCACTGATCATCCAGTAGCGACACAACCGCTGCCGGAGCAGTCCCAAAACGTTTGTCGGAGGGTTTCATGTCCTTGTTCACTGTCCTTGCCACCAGCAAAATCGCCGCCGGCGTCCTTGCCGCCGGAGCTGTAGCGGTTGGCGGAACCGGCGTCGCAGCCTTCAACGGAGCGCTTCCCAACGATATGCAGAAGAGCGCCCACGAGCTGCTCGGAGCCCCGGCTCCGACCACGTCAAAAGCAGCCGAGTCCGCAGAGTCCAAGACGACCGACGCGTCCCAGATGGCAACGTCCAAGGCCACTGACGCTGCTGCCGACGCCAAGTCCAAGGCCACGGACGCCGTCGATGACGCAAAGTCCAAGGCTGCCGCAGCAGCTGCGTCTGCCAAGGCCACCTCGCCGGACGCGTTCGGTCTTTGCACCGCTCTCCTCAACGGCGGCCTGAAGGCCGACACCAAGGTGCCCGGCTACTCGTCACTCGTCGTTGCAGCCGGTGGAGAGGCGAACGTCAACGCACACTGCGCCACTGTGGTGAGCGAAGGCAATGCTGCCGGCCTGAAGGCTGACGGATCCGCTTCCGCCAAGGTCGACGCAAATGGAAACGCCGCATTGCCTGCCGTGCCGGCTGTTCCCGCAGTTCCGTCCGCACCGGCCGTCCCCGCTGTACCGGCCGTCCCGGCTGTGCCGTCCCACGTGCCGACCGCACCCGTGCACGTGCCGTCCGATTCTGTCAGCCCGTAACACTGCGGCTACGCTTGAACGGCGGGGCTCCTTGGCAAAATGACAAGGAGCCCCGCGACGCAACAGACTGCGGCGGTGGTCGTTTCCCAGGCCAGGGACGATGACCCCGCTGCGTGGGATGGAGGGGTCGCGGGTGCTTGACCCTTTGGCTGATGAATACTTGCAGGCGGATGAAGAAGATCCCGCACTGCTCTTCACGGCTGCCTACAACGAGTTTTCCGGACCGGTATTTGGATACCTGCGCGCCCGCGGCGTAGACGATCCGGAAGCAGTTACCCAGGACGTGTTCCTGGCTCTCTATCCCAAACTGGATTCCCTCCGAGGAGGACTCCAGGGGGCCAGGACCTTGCTCTTCTCCATAGCGCACGCGCGAATGGTGGATCACTACCGCAAGCGTGAACGCACACCTGATTCCGCCCCCTATGAAGCCGACCTGGATGCGCGAAGCGCGCCTTCGGCCGAGGAACAGGCATTCGGGCACGGGGAAGGCCTGGGAGTGACGGAGCTACTGGCCGACCTCAACCCCGACTACCGGGAGGTCCTTGCACTACGGGTCGTTGCCGACCTGTCGTTGGAAGAAACAGCGGCCATCATGGGCAAGTCCCAAGGAGCCGTGAAGCAGTTGCAGCGCAGGGCATTGAGTGCACTAAGAGAACGTGCACTACTAAGGAATGGCACATCATGAGCGAAAAATCCGCATCCTTCGGGGAGCAAGGCGTTGACCGCCTGCTCGCTGAAGCCGGGCTCGACGAAGCATACGAGATCCGGACAGAGCTGCTGGAACTGCGCGCCCTTGCGAGCACCCGGCCGCAGCCATCGGCAGCTGTGCAAGCCTTGATGGCTCCCGGCCGCGTGGCGATCATGCCTGTCTCCAATGTCGGGGCGGCCGAAGCCGTTACCTCTGGGGAGACGGCTTCCGGCGCCGCGGCTGCTCCTGTAGATGAACTGGCCGCTCGTCGCCGCAAAAAGGGCCGTTTGACCTTCGCCGCCGTTGCCGTTGCGGCTTCCCTCGCCGCCGGGGCGACCGCCGCGGCTGCGTCCGAGGGCGGCATTCCAGGAACGATTGAACACTTGGGCGCCGTGGTGGGGTCGGTCGTCTCCCAGCTCACCCCTGGATCGGGCGGGAACGCTCCGCAACAGCAGGGAACGCGCCCGGAGCCAGGTCCTGTGCCTACCCGGGGGGCGAGCAATCCCGAGTCGCCTTCCCCGGAGTCGTCCAGCCCTGATGTACAAGGCAACAACACGCAACCATCGCCACGCGCGACTCCCAGCCATATCGCTTCAGGGTCCGACTCGGATCCGCGCAAGGGACTGCAAGACGTCGCCAAAGGCCGCCCCGGACCCATCACGATCCCGACGCCGGTGGTCCCATCGCCGACGCTGCCGTTGCCTCAGCCCGTTCCCTCCGAGATCCTCCCAGGCAGCCCGATCAAGCCGTAGCCGGCGGCGTGCGCCTGAGCCGCTCAGGCGGCGGCACGTAGGTCGGTGACGTGGGCGTACTTCAGTGCCTTTGCTTGGTGTCGTAGCCGGCGTCGGTGGCGTCCGGAATGCGGAGGGTCTGTGCCTTGTATCCCGATTCCCGGCAGGGGCGGGGCTGTTGATTGGTAGGTACGGCCGGTGGGGGTGCGGATGTCGAGGACATGTCGCTTCCCGATACCGGTTTGTGTTGTCCAGCCGGGGAGTTCTTTGGTGTGGTTGCAGGCTTCGCAGAGCCGTGCCCCGTTGGCCAGGCTGGTTGTGCCGCCGTGGTGCCAGGGGATGATGTGGTCGATGTGTCTGATCGGTGCGTCGCAGTACGGGGTGCGGCAGGTGTCGTCGCGGGCCTGGATGAAGCGCCGCATGCCTGCCGGGAAAAGCCGCGCCCGCGAATCCGTGGCGACAAGCTGGCCGGTTCCGGGGGCGGTGTAGAGGCGCCGGAGCCAGACCTTCAAATCGTGATTTTGGCCGTCCTCGGACTGACCTTGTGCGGACGTTCCATGGCCGCTGCTGTCGTTGAGGAGTTTCCGTGCCCAGCCGGCGGGGACGATGCCGTAGCCGGGGAGCCGGGCGGGTTCGGCGTCGCCTTGGAAGAGGGTGCGGT